>JAQSDP010000485.1 GCA_029945985.1 bacterium
AGCGTATGACAGGGCGGCAGTGCAACCGCGTCACACGTCTCAGGATTCCAACCAGTCACGATCAGGCGGCGCGAGTTGGGGTTCGTCTCTATCTCTTTGATCAGCCTCGCGATCTGGTCGACGCCGTTCGTCGCCGGATAATCGCCGCCGAACGACCGCCAAAGATATCCATAAACCGGACCGAGATCGCCCTCTGTCCGTTCAAATCTCGCCGTCTGCTCTTCGGTCGCCCATTCCTGCCATATGTCGACTCCGCGGCCGCGCAGGTCAGCCTCATCGGTGGAACCGCTCAGAAACCAAAACAACTCCTCTGCGACCCATCGGAACGGTACGCGTTTGGTCGTAACGATCGGGAATCCCTCACGCAGATCGAACCGAGTCTGATATCCGAACGCCGAGATCGTTCCGACACCGGTCCGATCCGCATGCCGGGTGCCGGTTTCGAGAATGTGTTTGAGAAGGTCGTGATACTGCCTCATCCAGTAAATGGTAAACGGTGAATGGTGAATAGTAAAAGCTGCTTGGAATTCACAATTTACCGTTTACCGTTTACCATTTACTACTTATGTTAGAGGTCAGTTTTAACAGCCCGCAATGCGGTTGGATGTCGATAGGGTTTGAGGACGGGGTGAACGAGTTTCACACGACGACGGCCCATGCTCCGCATAAGACGGCCTTGCCGGAGCTGATGCAAATATTAGCCGCACTGTCCGACACCACAGAGCCGGAAGGCCACTACTTGCTGAAATGGAACCGTGATCCAGAGGAATTCGATTTTAGTTTTTACCGCGATGGCGAAAACGTTCTGCTTGAGATCTTTCAATACCCGACCGAAGAACGCCAAGGAACAGAACGCGAGCTTGTCTTCGCTCACACCTGCCGCGTCTCTGAACTTACCGCCGCGTTCGCGGTGACCTTCGACCAGCTGTATGCGGATCGAGACACGGACGAGTTCGAGTTCAACTGGCGCCAGCCGTTTCCATATAAGGAGTTTGAAGAATTTAAACGGCAGATGGCGAGTTGAATATGCGCTCAATGCAGTGGAGGACTATCTCGTTTTATTTTTTTGGAGTGTTAACTCTCTGCGGGTTTCTGGTGTTTTTGTTTGGTTTGCCAAACTTATACGTGCTGAAAAATCGTGGCATACGGATTCAGGCAACTCTCGAGAAGTACGATCTTGCCAGGAACGAGGGCATCTTGTCTTATTCTCATGGCGGGACGGTTTACAAACATCCCTATTTCGACCGGCTGAACTCCGAAAAATCAACCCCCGTGACCGGTCAGAGGATGAGCGTGGTTGTGGATCCGGAACAGCCGGCGGTTTTCACTCTTGCCGACAACCCAGCTAAGGTATTTCAGAATAACTTATCGATGTTCTGGGTTGCAGTAATTTCAATAGCTACGATCGCATCCTATCAATTTTATAAACGTGAGGTATCGAATCGCGGCGATTAACAGTTCTTGTTGGCTCCTGCGAATCTGGTAAATGAAAGAGAAGTTATTAGACCTGCTCGCCTGCCCGACGTGCGGCGGGGACATTTTGCTGGCTTACGCTAGCAAATATGACGACAAAGAGATAATCGAAGGCGTGCTGACGTGCAAGAAGTGCGACCGCGAGTACAAGGTCGTGCGCGGGGTGCCGCGGTTTGCGGACCTTGGGAAGATCGAGGCGGACAAGGCTGAGACGGCCGAGAATTTCGGCTGGCAGTGGACGCATTTTACGCAGGAAGATCCGAAGTATCTAGATCAGTTTTTAGGCTGGCTGCAGCCCGTGAAGCCGGAGTTTTTTGAGGGGAAGGTCGTGCTCGAGGGCGGCTGCGGAAAGGGGCGACACACGAAGCTGGCGGCCGAGTGGGGAGCGAAGGAAGTCGTGGGGATCGATCTCGGGGATGGAGTCGAATCTGCGTTCGCGTTGACACGGCATCTGCCGAACGCACACATCGTTCAGTGCGACATCTTCAAGCTGCCGCTGAAGCGCGTCTTCGACTATGCTTTCAGCGTCGGCGTACTGCATCACACGCCGGATCCGAAAAAGGCCTTCCTTTCACTCGCATCAAAAGTGCAGAAAGGGGGCAACATTTCGGCATGGGTGTATGGTGCCGAGAACAACGAGTGGATCACAAAATACGTCAACCCGATCCGCGAAGGATTTACGTCCAAGATCAGCCAGCCGATGCTTTATCAACTTTCTAAGCTGCCGACCTTGTCGCTGTTCCTTACGACTAAGCTCGTCTACCGCCCGGCGAACATCGCCGCGAAACCGGTCGCAAAGAAACTGTTTTACAACGACTATCTCAATCACCTCGGCACCTTCGGCTGGCGCGAACAGCACAACATCGTGTTCGACCACCTCGTCGCCCCGACCGCATTTTATATCTCAAAGGAAGAGTTCCAGGATTGGTGGGATGATGCGAAGGCCCAGGACGCCGAGATCGTCTGGCACAACAGCAATAGCTGGTGTGGGTTTGGGAAGCTTTGACAATGACGCTCGTTTTCTTTGCAATTTTCTTCGTGTCCATCCTCGGATGTTTTTTGATATTCGATTTGGTTCTGCGCGCCGAGTACGAGCACCATCGGGAGAACTGGGTCAAGGACGGAATGCCCCACGGATTCTTTTTTCGTCCCTCTGAGTCGGCAGGCTTTTTCAATAGTTGGTTCGCCATGCAATCGAATCTACTTTTGTTGGGATTTCGGACGCCGAACTGGATACCGTCAGATTCTTATCTAAGAAAATTGCTGTGGCTATTTCGGTCACTACAGATTATTGGACTCGCAGCATGGGTTGGATTCCTTGTCACTGGTTTTGCTCGATAGAGAATAATGCGATTCGACCTGAATATTGAGTCAAAGTATCGGCGGTCAGTCGAACTAGCGTTTGACGCGATCATCGAGCACGGCAACGCTCTGCATCGGCATATTGCTAAGCACATCCTCGCTTCGGATATGCTCGTGCGGGTGCGGCCGGTGAGCGAGATCAATGCTTCGGGAATCACGGGGTTGATCGATCCTGAGGCGACGAACGAGAAGATCGCGGATGAACGGATTGGATTGCGCGAGGCTCTCGGAGAGGTTTACATTGCGATCGCCGAGGAGACGATCGACACCGGCGGACAGCGCGGATGTGAAGGGACGTTCGTTCACGAGGGGCGGCACGCTTATGACTTCGCCCAAATGATAGCGAGTTACTCGGATGGAGATGTAAATCCGCTAAGCATCTTCGACCCCACGCTCTATGAACTCGAACTCGAAGCCCACAAGATCTCGGGGGACTATATGCTCTGCATCGGCCGCGACGAATACATTGAAGAAGGCCTCGGCCTGATGATACTCGGCCGGGCGAGCGAAATCGAACCCTGCTACGTCGACTCGACCGGCATCCACAAACGCCTCTGCGACAGCTACGGCCTGACGCCGGACGGCAATCAGGGCCCGCGTGCCAGCGAGCTATTAGGCCTCCGAGTATAGTAAAATCGGCCAAAGATGAGCACGGCACTTCCACAGGAAATGCAGCAGCATACCTACGCGATCATGGACCGCGTGGAGGATTCGCATTGGTGGTTCGTTGGGCGGCGGGCGATCCTTGAATCTTTTTTGAAGGGCATCGTCGATAAGCTGCCTTCGAAGGACCTGCGGATGCTTGACGTTGGATGTGGTACGGGGGCGAATCTGGAGATGCTGTCGGCGTTTGGTAGTGCCGAGGGCGTGGATGTTTCCGATGATGCTTTGGAGTTTTGCCGGCGTAAGGGTCTGACGGTTCAGAAGGGGCTTGCTGAGAAGTTGCCGTATGAAGACGGCTCATTTGACGTGACGACCGCCCTCGACGTGGTCGAGCATCTGGACGACGACATTGCCGGCCTGAAAGAGATGTTCCGCGTTACGAAGTCCGGTGGATATTCGCTGATATTCGTGCCGGCTTTTATGTGGTTGTGGGGCGTGCAGGACGACATCTCGCACCACCGGATCCGCTACACGAAGAAAGAGATCGTCGATCGGTTGAAACAAGCCGGCTACACGGTCGAACGTGCGACCTACGCAAACTTCACATTCTTCGCCCCCATCCTCGGCGGACGGACGATCATGCGTGTTACGGGCATCAAACCCGAGTCGGAAAACAACATCACTATCTCCGCCCTCAACGGCGTCTTCGGCAAACTTTTCTCTGCTGAACGCCACATACTAAAGAATTTCAACTTCCCGTTCGGCGTTTCGATCGTCGTGGTCGCCCGAAAGAAATAGAACACGGATTTGACAGATTGCTCGGATATGCACGGAGGTTTTCGTCGCTCTTCAGATCATTCTTCATCAATATGCTCAAGCATGCCGAAACGACGGGGAAGATAATCAAAGCATTCTTCACTGTTTACAACGACCTGGGTTATGGATTTCTGGAGAAAGTTTACGAGAATGCCCTGGTCCTGGAACTCGGGGCCCTTGGACTTTCAGTCGAGCAACAAATGCCAATAAGCGTGTATTATCGAGGCGTTCTAGTTGGTGATTATTTTGCTGACCTTGTTATTGCCGATTGCGTGATCGTGGAATTAAAATCCGCTGAAGGAATCTCACGGGCGCATGAAGCTCAACTTGTGAACTATTTAAAGGCTACCAGTTACGAGGTCGGCCTTCTTCTGAACTTTGGAAAGACCGCAGAATACAAACGGAAAATATTCGATATCCGCGGCACAAATGCGGTCTTGTCGGACCAGTGAAGATCAGTTGAATCCGTAAGATCCGTGTTCTATTTTCGCATGACAAACTTGAGTTTCGAGATCTGTGTAGATTCGCCTGAGGGCGTGATCGCCGCACGTGATGGTCGGGCCGACAGGGTTGAGCTATGCGACAACCTTTTTGAAGGCGGCACGACCCCAAGCATTGGTTCGATAAAGATGGCCCGAAGAGTCGGCGGAATAAAACTCCACGTCATTATACGGCCACGCGGGGGAGATTTCCTTTACTCCGACGTGGAGTTCGAGACGATGCGAATGGATATCGAAGCCGCTCGGACCTCACGTGTGGATGGCGTTGTTATCGGACTCCTCACTGCCGACGGAAATATTGATAAGGAACGTACGGCCGAACTCGTTACACTCGCCAGACCGATGTCTGTTACATTCCACCGGGCCTTCGACGTGTGCCGCGATCCGCTTGCGGCACTTGAAGATCTGATCGAGATCGGGGTCGATCGCGTGCTGACTTCAGGGCAGAAGGCGGATGCTGCCAGCGGCGCCGAAACGATCAAGAAACTGGTCGCGGCCGCGGGCGATCGCATCGTCGTCGTGGCGTGCGGCGCGATCGATGAGACGAATGCGGCTGAAGTCATCGCTTCGACGGACGCGAGCGAACTTCATTTCACGGCATTCGAAGAACAAGAGAGCGCGATGGAATATCGAAACGAAAGCGTTGCGATGGGTTCAGCTGATGCCCCATCGGAATACGTGCGCCGCGTGACCAGCGCCGAGAAAGTTCAAAGAGTGATCGAAGCTGCAAACGGATGAGCGACGATTTCTATTGCGATGAGGTGTTCAGCGGTAAGACGACGGTTGAGAAGGTGTTCGAGACCGATCGTGTCCTAGCCTATCACCACACGCGGCCGTTCTGGCCCGTGCATATCGTGGTGGTGCCGAAGCAGCACGTCGATTCGTTGCTGACGGTTGAGAATGATCTTCTACTTGAGTTGATGGATGTCGCTAAGAAGGTTGCTGCGTCCGTTTTGGATGAACACGGCGCCGTTCGAGTCTTGACGAATTTAGGCGAGTATCAAGATTCGAAACATCTACATTTTCACGTGCTCTCGGGTGAGTCGCTAGGAACGCAGGCCCCGCCGGCGTGCGGATAAGGGTTGATTCTCCGCTGACCGCGCTGCTTCGTGCCATTACACCGCAGAAGCCGCGGCTTGGCAGGCGGGACGCCTGCGGTCCAGTCAAAAATGGCTCTTCGCTTCGAAGATCTTGCCTTCCGGATATTGCTCGTTCGTAACCGTAAACGTAAATCCTTTCTGCACCGCGAAGGCTCCTATAACGCCAGTTTTCGACAACGCCACAAACCCAACTTGAAATTCTTTCGCCTTCACCAGATCGCGTTTGACGACACGGCGGATGGCTTCGCGGCAGGCTTGCTCCGGTGTGCGGCCGAAGCGCATCTGTTCGATGACGGTGTGCGTGCCGCAGATGCGGATGACTTCTTCGCCGACGCCTGATGAAGTAGCCGCGCCGACCTCATTATCGACAAAGAGTCCGGCCCCGATGATCGGTGAATCGCCCACGCGCCCTCGCATCTTGAACGCCATCCCACTCGTCGTGACCATTCCAGCGAGTCCTCCGGACGCGTCTAGCGCGACCGTACCCATTGTGTCGTGGTTAGGTTTGCCGTTGTCGAAGTAGTTGGGAGCGAACTGAAGGATGGTGGTCGGACGGCCTTCGACGTTGATGCCGGGCTTGTACTGCGACTTCTTCAGCCACTCGGCCCACTGTTTCCTCGCATCCTCGGATAGTTCGCCGCTCTCAAGCTTAAATCCGTTCGCAGCCGCAAACTCTTGCGCTCCTTCGCCTGAAAGAAGTACGTGCGGCGTTTTCTCCATCACCGCCCGGGCAACCGAGACCGGATGCTTGATGCGCTCGAGGAATGACACGGCTCCGATATCGCCGTTACCGTTCATGATGCACGCGTCGAGCGTCACCTTGCCGTCGCGATCGGGCCACGCGGCGAGGCCGACGCAGCAACTCGGTTCCAGCTCAGAGGCGCGTCCAGCTGCCTCTACCGCGTCTAGGGCGTGTCCCTGTTTTCGCAAAAGCGGCCAAGCTCCATTATTCGCCGTCACCCCGCTGTCCCACGTCGAAACAACAACCGGCCCTTTCATCCGCATTGTCGAAGTCACGGGAAACTTCGTATGCTCCTGCCCATAAGCTCGCGATGCGAGAAACGCCGGAATTGCGGCTATTGGAATCTGTAAAAACTTTCTTCGATCCATATCAAGCTAATTTTCAAGTGTCTGTGCGATCTTATCCAAATTTAGGCTCCGTGCCGACGCGTTGAATATCTCGGCATAGGTTCCGTCCTTGCCGTAAAGTTCGCCGTGCGTGCCGATCTCGACTACGCGGCCTTCTTTGAGTGTGTAGATCACGTCCGAGTCGATTATCCGCGAAATGCTGTGCGATATTACCACGACCGTCCGATTCTCCTTGATCGCGTCGAGGCTGTTCTTGATCTGTTCGGTCGCTATGGCGTCGAGGCTGGCGGTCGGTTCGTCGAGGAAGATGACCGGCGGATCTTTGAGGAACAAACGGGCGATCGCGATCCGCTGCTGCTGGCCGCCGGAAAGAGACTGAGCTTCGCTGTCATAGCCATGCGGCAGCTTCATTATCTGCTCGTGGAGATATGCCTTCTTCGCCGCGTCGATCACCTCTTCCGTGGTGGCCCGCATAAATCCGTAGCGGATGTTCTCTTCGATCGAGCCGCGGAAGATGTGGTTCTTCTGGAGCACGAGGCCGATGCTTCGGCGGAGGAGATGCGTGTCGTATTCAAGCAGATCTTTACCATCGAGCTTGATAGAGCCTCGAGTCGGTTCGTAAAACTTGCAAAGGAGATTGAGGATCGTCGATTTCCCAGCACCGCTTAGTCCGACGAAAGCCACTGTCGCCCCTGCGGGGATCGTCATATTTACGTCCCATAGGGCCTGCGTTCCGTTCGGGTAAACGAAGTCCACATTCTCAAGCACGAACTCGCCTTTCAACTTGTCTGACTTCAGCGATCCGCTCTCTTCGATCGCGTCGTCGGCATCGAGTATCTCGAAGAATCCTTCGGCATAGGTCATAGCCTCGTTCATCTGGTCGTAGATGCGATGGAGTTGGCGGATCGGGGCGGAGACGTTATTGAACAGCAGGATGTGGAACATTATCGCGCCGATCGTCATCTGCTGATCGAGCACGAGATACGCCGTGAGAATGATGATAAAGGTCACGCCGACCTGCTCTGCAAACGTCTTCATCGCGTCGAAAGCATAATTGGTCGTTCGCTGTTTGAGTTGGGCCTTGATAAGGTTTTGCTGAAGCTGATACTGCTTTTCGCGTTCGTATTCCTCGCGGACGAACGATTTGATCACGATGATCGATTCGATGATGTTGAAAAGGCCGTTGGTCTTCTGCTCACGCAGGGCTCGCAATCCGCGCCGCACTCCCTTTAGTAATCCCGCCTGTCGCCAGCTCAGAAAAAAATAGACCGGCATCACGAACGACGCGACGAGGCCGACGTAAAAGTTCGCGGAAAACATCAGGATGAGCGCAAGGATGGCGTTTGCGAAGAGCGGAAGCAGATCGATGAATATGTTCTGAACGAATCCTGTAAGGCTCTCGACGCCGCGGTCGATTCGGGTTTGAAGCTTACCGGTCGCGTTTTCGTCCGACGCGTAGAACGCGTATTTGTACGTCAAGATCCGTTCGATCGCGTACTGCGAAAGCGAGCTGTTTAGACGTACGCGGAGATTTTCTCCAACCATGCTCTGCCCGTATTTGACCGCGATATTAACGAGTTCCTTGCCAAACAAGATCGCGGTAATAAAGACCAAAAGGGAGGTACTATCCTGTGCCCCTGTCCCTTCATTGATCAGACGCTCGACTGTGTCGACCGTATATCGCAGCACCAGCGGATTAACCTGGGCCGCAAACGCACCGATCATCGTTAGAACAAGCGACGCAATTACAAGCCACTTGTACGGCCTGACGAACGGCCCCAGTCTAGCGATGATCTGCCAAATGTTCACGTTTTCAACAATTTACCACAGCGGCTTGGTGTGAAACTGTATTTTCGCTCTCGAAAGCCTTACATTATGTAGTTTGCCGATTTGTTGGAAATGAATTCATTAGTCAATCAGACTTCACCTGAGCTTTCGCTTTTTCTTCCTGTGCTGGATGAGGAAGATAACCTGCGCCCGATGCACGAAAAGATCCGCGGCGCTCTCGACGCGCTTGGGAAGTCGGCGGAGGTCATCTATGTGGATGACGGTTCGACGGATAAGTCGCTCGAGATACTGAAGGAGATCGCCGCAAGCGACGACCGAGTCCGCGTGATCTCGCTGCGACGCAATTATGGGCAGACGGCTGCTATGTCCGCGGGCATCGACGCAGCCAAGGGCAACATCCTGATCCCGATGGACGCCGATCTGCAGAATGATCCGGCGGATATAAAACGCCTGCTAGACAAGCTCGACGAAGGCTATGACGTTGTCTCCGGTTGGCGAAAGAACCGGCAGGACAAAATGATCTCGCGCAAGATACCGTCGCAGATCGCGAACAAGATCATCTCGTGGATCGGCGGTGTGCCGCTGCATGATTACGGCTGCTCGCTGAAGGCTTATCGGCGTGAGGTGATCCAGGACGTCAAACTCTACGGCGAGATGCACCGCTTTATCCCGATCTATGCCTCGTGGGCGGGAGCCCGCGTCACCGAGATCCCCGTAGACCATCACGCCCGCACGATGGGCAAATCGAAATACGGCATCTCGCGGACGATAAAAGTGATATTCGACCTGATGACCATTAAGTTCATGGCCGAATATCACACCAAGCCGATCTACGTATTCGGCACGTTCGGTATGTTCGCGTTCGGTGCCTCGGTCTTAGCAGGGCTCTACGCGATATTCATGAAACTCGCCGGCCGCATCGGCCTGCCGCAGTTCCATGCAGACTTCGTCGAAACACCGCTGCCTGTTCTATCAATCGTGATGTTCGCCATCTCGATCCAGTTCTTCCTGATGGGATTGTTGGCCGAGTTGCTGGTGCGAACATATCACGAGTCGCAGGACAAAGCGATATATGCTGTGCGCGAAAAAATAGGGTTTAAGGAGAGTATATGAAACTGAAATTTGCGTTTGTCTTGCTCGCCGGGATCGCCCTGCTCACGAACGGATCGGCCATCACGCTCGCTCGATCTGCCAATCGCGACAGAGTCGACAAGATCAAATCGAACGTGCAAAGGCGTCTTCAGAACGGAAAGACCGAAGTCAAGGTTGAAAAGTTTGACGGAACGAAGATCAAGGGCAAGATCACGCAGGCGGACGACATCGGTTTCACATTTGTCGAATCGGAAACGAACCGTTCGAGCGTCATCGCGTACAGCGATACGAAGAAAGTTAAGGGAACCGGCTGGCCCACGAGCGCAAAGATCGGCATCGGAGTTGGTGTAGCTGCGGCGGCCACGCTCGTTGTTCTTGTAGTCGCCTTCAAGAACGCAACCCGGGACAACTGAGAACGCCTAAATGTGCGGAATTGCGGGCTGGATAAACCTGAAACAAGCTGACTCGAACCACGACTCCGAGCCGGTGCTGCACTCGATGTGCGAGACGATCGTGCATCGGGGGCCGAATTCGGAGGGGTTGTGGATCGACGACACGGTCGCGCTCGGGATGCGGCGGCTGTCCATCATTGATCTTGTATCCGGGGACCAGCCCGTTTTCAATTGTGACAAGTCGGTCATCGTGATGATGAACGGCGAGCTTTATAACTATCGCGAGGTTCGCGCCGAGCTCGAAAAGAAAGGCCACAAGTTCACGACCAAATCAGACACAGAGATCCTGCCGCATCTTTACGAGGAATATGGCGACGGGCTGCTCGAACACGTTAATGGGATGTACGCCTTCTCGCTGTGGGATGCTCGTGCGAAAAAGCTGATCATCGCTCGCGACCGGTTTGGCGAGAAACCGCTGTACTACGGCGTTTTCGACGGCAAACTGATCTGGGCTTCTGAGTTGAAAGCGATACTCGCCCATCCGGCCGTCAAGCCTGAACTCGACCTCAACGCGCTTCGCCACTACGTCTCCTTCGACTACGTCCCGGCGCCGATGTCTATCTTCAAGGGCATCCACAAACTCCCGGCGGCACACGTCCTGACGGTTGAGAATGGTGAGGTGAAGACTCGGCGATATTGGGACGTAAAGTGGAGCGCGGACACTCCTGTCCGCATGAGCGTCGCTTCGACGCGAAACAGC
>JAQSDP010000486.1 GCA_029945985.1 bacterium
TCTACGACCCGGACGATCCCGAAACGGCGATGCTCGCTAAAAACATCGCCGCAGCCGATTCCGCCGGTCTCCAAGTTCTGATTCATGCGATCGGACGAGAACCAAACGTGGCAGTGCTCTCGGCGTTCGAAAAGGTTATCGCGGAGAACGGCTGGCGAGATCGGCGGTTTCGAATAGAACACGCTGCTGGAGTTTCATCAGCTGATCTTATGCGTTTTTCGCGCTCGAAGATCATTCCGTCGATGCAGCCGATATTATTCTTCGATGAAGCCTCGGGCTCTGGCGACGACTACCGGAAGATGCTTGACTCGGGGGCGGCACTCGCATTCGGTGCTGACGCTCCGATGCGAGGATTCGATCCGCTCGAGGGTATCTACGCCGCGGTCAACGCCGGCGGAAAACGTGCCCTCACCGTCGAAGAGGCGGTTTACGCGTATACGATGGGCGCCGCGTATGCGGAGTTTCAGGAGAAGGAGAAGGGAAATATCAAGGTCGGAAGACTTGCTGATCTCGTGATTCTTTCAAGCGACATCTTCTCGGAGAAAGCCGACATTCGAGCGTCGACCGTATGGCTGACAGTTGCCAATGGCCGAATTGTTTACGAGAATACGAAATAGAATATAAGTCTTTGGAGATATATTTGAAATGAAAAGGATCATCGTAGTTTTATCTTTTGTTGTTGCCCTCAGCATCTCCGCTTTTGCCCAAGAGATGAACAGCAAGGGCGAGCCGGTAGCTAAAAACGAGCAGAACAAGCCGGTCGACTTGAAAGCAGGAGACAAGATCACGCGCGGCGGCGCTCTCACGGCCGGGGTGAAAAAGTCATCGATCGAGAAGGCTTTCAAAGATCCGGTGAAGATCGCAGACAAGACTGTCGAACTTAACGGTGTTGTTGTCCGCTCGTGCAAGAAGGAAGGATGCTGGGCCGAGGTTGCCGACAAAGAGGGCGGCAAGAGCGTTCGCGTTACCTTTGGTGATCACGCATTCTTCATTCCACTCAACGCTGCCGGCATGAAGGTTCGGGCACAAGGAACGTTCAAGACAAAGGTGCTTGCTAAAGATCACGTCGACCACCTGATCAAGGACGACGGGGCAAAGTTCGACAGCCGCAATCCTGATGGGTCGGTCACCGAAGTTTCGTTTGATGCAACCGGAGTTGAACTCGTCAAAGCCAGCTAGCTCTGAGTAAAAATTATTGTTTACAGAACGCGGCTTTTCGGGCCGCGTTCTTTTGATATGAAGTCTGAGCGTTGAGGTCAGGCATGAAGAGCCCGGTCGTTAAAGCGGGCTCTGCTGAAATTTAGAACTATAGGTTAGAACTTGAACCTGGCTCCGAGTTGGACCTGCCGCGGTTCGCCGAATCCGGCCGAGACCGTTCCATCGAAGTTAAATGTCAGCGGACGCGGAAGGCTTCGCTGATTGCGGTTATTGAACATATTGAACAGCTCAAAGATTCCCTCCAGCTCCATTTTCTCGCCCAACTTAAATGCCTTGGACGCCCGAAAGTCGAAAGTGAAAAACTCATTTTCGAGCCTCTCTGTGTTTCGTTCGGTAATGTTCGGGAAAGCCCCGCGATTCACCAGCGAGATCGGCTGAGCCGAACGATACTGGACGATCGGAGACAAATTGATATCGTACGGAAGCAGGAATGTCGCGAACGCATTGAAACGATGGCGCTGATCACGATCGGAGTATCCGTACTCGGGCGTTAGGTCTCGAGGATCGACATAGCGGAACGTGAAGGGATCGCGCTCGTTGTCGTCGTCCGACTTGTCCCAGGAAAGAAGATAGTTTGCCTGGAACTGGAACCGGTCCGCAAACCGTCGATTCAAAGTGAATGTCAGGCCTTGGTAAAGTGAGCGAGCCGAACTTTCCGTCGAACGAATCTCACCAACTCCGGAGCCATCCTCGCGACAGAAAATTCCCAGGTTTAGGCTTGCGCAACTCGGTCCGATGACGGAACCGGAATACAGTCTGATGTCGTTTCGATTCACAAAACGCGTAAGCCGAGTAGACTTCGCATAGTTGTAGGCTACTAGCAGCGACGTATTCTTCGCGATCTCCCGCTCAACGCTGGCGCTGTACTGTACGGTTCGTGGGTTCTTGAAATTGCGCTCAAACACAGCGATTCCAGGGTTCCCGAATGAGACGCCTGCCGTCGGGAAAATATCCGGATAGGCTGGGCAGCTAGCAATGAATCCGCAGAACGAGCTATCTCGATAGATGTTGCCGGCGATCAGGCCATCCGTATTTCGGGGTCCGGCTACAACCAATCCAGGGATTCGGGCGTAATAGATTCCGGCACCGAGGCGAATAGCCGTCTTACCATCTCCTCCGGGCGACCACGAAAGCGCAAGACGCGGCGACCAGCCGTCTTTAAAGTCGGGAATAGTCCCGTCTGACGGAAAACGAGGATCATTCAAAAATTGTCCGAAATTCGTGTCAGAGGCGTCGTTAATGGGATCCGGCTGATACTGGCCTTCCCACCGAAAGCCCATGTTAAGCGTTAAGTTACGTCTAACTTGCCAGGTATCCTGTACGTAAAGGCCCGGCTCGATCGTGGTGTAGGCTTGGGTTCCGGCCTCTTCGATCGTGCGATCGCCGATCGGGGCAAACTGGAGATACAGCGACAAGCCACCGGCGTATGGGTCGTCGATGTAAGCGAGAAAATTATTTATCGCCGTATCGATATCGCCGGCCGCGAAGATATATCGACCGCGAGCGAATCCAATGAAGGTCTGAGATACTCTTGTGCGGTTAATATCGACACCCATCTTGATCGTATGGTTGCCGCGGATAACGGTCACGTTGTCAGTGAACTGTAGCCGGACGTCATCAGAAGGCACCGGAAGGAAAAACGGACGACCGAATCGATATGAGATATCACCCGCGAATGTTCCTATCGTGGTATCGGGAAGGTCGGGCCCATCGTAGAAACGGGGACGCTCTTCCTTCGCCCATTGGAATCGAAACTCGTTTAGTAAGTTGGCAGTGAAGTTTGTTACCAGTTGACCGATGAATGAGTTCGAGTTGCTAGCTTCGCGGCCGTTGGCACTGGAGCCCCACGTAGGGACATCGAACGTGCCGTTCACTTGTTCAGCCCGGCTGTAGTTGTGCCGGAGCGTAAGAAGATTATTTTTGTTGAGACTGATGTCCACTTTGGCGAGTAAGACGTCGGCAACATTCGTGCGGTCGATTATCGTTTCCTCGTCCGGCGAATTGAAGCGGGTAGCGAAGACGTTAGCCAGACGCGGATCAATAAAGTTCGGCTTGCTGCTTTTGCCGTCGTTTCGCTCGTAAGCGACAAAGAAGAAAGCACGGTCGCGTTTTATCGGTCCGCCAACATTTCCGCCGAACTGGTAATTAGTAAAATCTTCGACAGGAAGGCCGGCATCTACAGCATCTGGGTTTTGGCTTGAAAGTGCCTCATTCCGGAAGAATAAGAACGCCGATCCCGAATATCGGTTTGTTCCTGATTTGGTCACCGCATTGATGAACCCGCCCGACGAACGGCCGAACTCAGCCGATGCCCCGACCGGAACTACCTGGAACTCCTTTACTGACTCAAGGCTGATCGTGAAGGCAGGACGCTGGCCTCCGCGCTGTTCGCCGAAGAATGGATTGTTGGCGTCGGCTCCGTCGATCGAGACGTTGTTCTGGATACCTTTTTGACCGTTGATACTGATCTCATCTCCATCTGGTCCTTGCACGATCGAGACGCCAGGCGTCAGCAATGCGAACCGCGAGAAATCCCGGCGATTGATCGGGAGATTCTCAACCGAGCGCTGATTTATTTGGGTCGAGAGTTCGGTACGAGCAGTGTCGATGGCGTCAGCCTCGCCGGTCACATCGACCGTTTCCGAGGCTCCTCCCAGCTTCATTCCAATATTAAGAGAAAGGGTGTTGCCGATCGTGACTTCTACATTCTCAAGCACCGAATTGGAGAATCCGTTTGCCGATGTCGAGACACGATATGTCCCGAGCGGCAACAGAGGTGCGGTGAAAAAGCCGTCGGAGTTGCTTGTGACGGTCCTCTCGAATCCGGTATTCACGTTTCGAACTGTGACGGAAGCACCAGAAAGGACTGCTCCGTTAGGGTCGATGACTGTGCCTTGCAACGTTCCGGTCGTAGATTGTGATTGGGCAAAGATGTTCGTGCAAGCCATGGCTAGCACGGCAATGACACTGGCGTACCGCATGAGTTTATTCATATAACATTGTCCTCGCGATCATTAGGTATAAATGGCGGATAGGTTCAGTTCATCCGTCACTTGGAAAGCTTACAAAAGGGTTAACAACCTGTTACAGGTATGCGTTGCACGGGATTATACGTCTGGTATTTCTCGAAAAACAAACCCATTGGTGTTAAATTTGAGATGTTAAGACAAAGTTACGAAATGCCGCCTGGCGGCCGCGTAGTGAAACGGGAACAAGGGCTGTAGATCTTTTGAATTTAATACACGAATGAGGAAATTCTTATGCTCTGGAAAATCGTTTTGGTCATTGGACTTTTAGGTGTGTTGCTCGGCATAGCGGTGACCGGTATATCGGTTGCCTTGCCAATGGTGTCCGGTGGCGTGAGTTGGGACGAAGCGATGCTCGGCATTATCCCCGGTGCTCTCGTTCTTGTTCTATCGTTCTTTGTTTTTCTGCTCGGATTGATCTTTGTGATCATGAACCGAAAGAAGGCTTAAGCTGAATGGTTCCGTTTAAGATCAGAAATATCGATATCAACCCGCCGCTGATACTGTCGCCAATGGCGGGGGTAACAGACTTTACTTTTCGCCGCTTGATCAAGCGGCGGGGCGGAGTAGGACTTGTTGTATCTGAGTTCATCTCGGTCGAAGGTCTGACCCGGAACAATCCCAAATCAAAACGTCAGATGCGGTTTGACGAGAGCGAGCGTCCCTATGCCGTTCAGATATTTGGCGGTCAACCCGAGCGGATGGCTATGGGTGCCGAGATGGCGGAGGAGATCGGTGCCGACATTCTTGATGTAAATTGCGGCTGCCCGGCACCTAAGGTTGTTAAGAACGGCGGAGGTTCCGGACTGCTTCGCGATCTTCCACGGCTGGAGACGATCCTGAAAGAGATCAAGAAGTCCATCTCGATCCCTTTAACGTTGAAGGTTCGCACCGGCTACACGGATTCGACGATCAATGTGGTCGACGTAGCAAAGATGGCAGAACAGTGCGGTGTCGAGCACATCCAGGTCCACGGCCGAACGCGTGATCAAGGTTACAAGGGATTGGCAAACTGGGAGATCATTCGTCAGGTTAAAGAAGCTGTGAGTGTTCCGGTTTCCGGCAATGGCGATGTAGTGTCGATCGAATCGGGAATGAAGCGCTGGCGTGAATCCGGAACGAACGGTATTTTGATCGGACGCGGGGCAATGCAGAATCCGTGGATCTTCCGTCAATTTGAGGATGTATTGGCGGGCCGGGAACCCTATCGACCGGACCTCGAGGAGAAGAAGTCAGTCCTGCTCGAGTTCTTCGAGATGTGCCTTGACGAAATGCCCGAGATCGTAGCGCTCGGAAAGATGAAGCAGCTCGCGGGCCAATTTACAAAGGGCCTACCCGGCGGAGCTCAGTTTCGTCAGACCCTGTATCATTCGCACTCGGTGCAGGAGATCCTCGACAACATTACCACTTACTTCGGCTCGATCTCGCTTGAAGGTAATTTCGGCGACGGCCTCGTTGAGGCTGATGCGGACATTGAGATCACGTCCTGCGAGCCATCGGTGTTGCCGCTTGAGAATCGCTCATCTATGACTGCGGAACACTGGGGGTCCCCGTTGGAAACTTCATTATGAATCTCTCAAGCTTTCTTATCCCACTTATCTTTGTAGCGGGAGGTGCTTCCGCTTATGGCCAGCCCCAGCCAAAAGCAGTTTCCACACCGGCCGTCGTTTACGCAGGCAAGGCGACCGCTGCGTACGCTGAGATCGCCCTGAAACGAGCTGATGTAGAAGCTGATCTTGAATCGCTTCTTGTGGAATACACCGATGAGTTTCCGAAGGTCAAAGAGCTAAAATTCGCTCTGACACGTGTCGACGCAGAAGGCACGCGCCTGGGAACGATCAAGGCCGTAGATCGTGACCGGGCGACAGTAGCGCTCGGAAAACTGATGGTTCGTAAAGTTGAGGCGGAGATCGAACTTTGGAAGGTTCAGCAGGATTATGCCGATGTTCATCCCGACGTTAAGCGTGCAAGAAAGAAAGTCGAGATATATGAAAGGGCGATCAAAGAGATCTTAGGCTGATTCCACGGATTCGTCGGAGAGGACTGTGAAAAGATCACCCGCAGACTGCTTTGATACTTGTTTGCCGTCCGGAACAGACACGATTTGAACCTTGGTCTTCCGATTCCGCCGATTGATCGTGACCTTGTCGCCGACGTTTATCTCCTTCCCTGACTTCGCCGTTAAGCCGTTTACCTGGATCAGGCCTGCATCGCAAAACTCTTGTGCGAGAGCTCTGCGGGGTATCAGCCTGCTGATCTTCAGGAACATATCGAGACGCATACTCTTTCTCAACTAAAAAGGCCGGACTCGCTGTCCGACCCTTATCAAATTACTGCGAAGATACGAAAGTCTACTTCTCTGAAACAGCCTTATCCTTACGCTCTTCGGCGAAGAGGATCGGGGCGACGAGCGGTCGATAGGTGTCGCTGATCTTAATGTAGGCATCCTGCCTCAAAGTCGAGAAAAACTTCTTCTGAGCTTCCGGAAAACGCTCTTGCAGGATCGCGGAGCGTACCGCTTGTTCGTCAAAAAACGAATCGCCGCTTGCTGCCTCTCGCGCATCGAGTCTGAGGATAAGCACTCCAAGGTCCTTCACGACGATGGGCTCGGAATATCCGCCAACTTTAACAGCGGCGAGAGGTGCTTTGATCACATCATTGAGATTTGCTGTGGTCGCCTTTTCCGTCTTACCTGACTCTGGCGCAACAATGGGCTTATCGCCGTTTTCTTTTAGTAGCTGGTCAAAATTCCCACCGGCCCGGAGCTGGGTTAGTAGTTGCTTTGCTTTCTCAAGCACGCTGGCTTCATCCGGGCGGCCGGCGTAGCCGAGGAAGATCTCACTAAACGAGACGGTTTCCGGCTTGGTAAATTTTGCCTTGTTCTTTTCGAAGTACTCCTTGAGTTGGGTCGCGTTCGGTTCCCAGTACGCTTTCGACTGAACCTCCCGTTGAATCACGCGTTCTCTGGTGATCTGCTTCCGCCACATATCGCGGATCTCCTGCGGATTAACGTTCTGGCCACGCATCTGCTCGTAAAGAGCTTCTAGTGTCTTAACGTTGTTCTCCTTCATGATCTCGACGAATCGCTGATTGATGGCGTTTTCGACATCGGCGTCCATCCCGAGTTCTTTGGCTTTTTGCACGAGCAATTCTTCATTGATCAGGTTGGCTATCAATTCGCCCTGCTTTTCGTCGATCGCTTTTTGAACATCTTCGCGCTTCTTACCCTGCTGGACCTCCGCCTCGATGATCGTCTTTATCTCACGCTTCACACGGGAAAGCGTGATGACGCCTTCGTTTACTTGGGCGACTACCTCATCAATTACGCGCTCTTCCGATTCCTGAGCGGAGACCGTCGGGATCGCCAATAAGAACGAAAGGAAAAATACAGATAAAATTGCGAATTTCTTCATTAAGAGCTCCAAGAAAAACTTGTGAATCGAGGTTTTGATGCTCGCGGCGGGCAGATAGTTCGTTCGCCGTTCACACAAATTGGTACAAAAACAATGCCGAATGATACCAGCTTTCGCGGCGATAATCCCGTTCGGGCGACTATTTGCCGATCGCCCGCAGAACGTCGATCGCCGTCCTGATCGGCTCTCTCTTGATGCCGATCCGGAGAATACCGCTCGGCGAGAATGATCTATCCTCACTCTCAGCTACGAGTTCGAGAAGCCTTTCGGGATCGACTTTGGCGTTCTCGCTTAGTTTGATAGCCAAGGTTTCGCCAGCCCGATCGACCGAAATAATGCCGATCCTCTCTGCGGCTTTTCTGAGCCTGCCGTAATCAAACAGTGCATTTACCGAGTCGGGAACGCGGCCGTAGCGGTCTTCGATCTCGGCATGGATCTGCGACAATGCTTCATCTGAGTCCGCGGATGAGATCCGTTTGTATGTGCGCAGTCGCTGGCTCGCTTCGACAATGTAATCCTTCGGTATCGAAACGTCGATACCGAGGTTGATCGAAACGCTCGTCTCGTCGGCTATCTCCTCGCCGCGAAGTTCGCCGATGGTCCGCTCGAGCATTTTCGTGTAGAGATCGAATCCGAGTGCGTCGAGATGTCCCGATTGCTGCCCGCCGAGAATATTGCCTGCGCCTCGAAGCTCCAGGTCGAGTGCGGCGATACGAAAGCCTGCCCCGAGATCAGAGAACTCGCGAATAGCTGAGAGTCGCCGACGGGCGATTGGCGTGAGTTCTATCTCGCTCGGAATAAGCAGATAGGCGTACGCGCGACGATTCGAGCGGCCCACCCGTCCACGAAGCTGATAAAGCTGCGAGAGGCCGTAATTGTCAGCTCGGTTGATGATGATAGTGTTCGCCCGCGGAATGTCGATGCCGTTTTCTATGATCGTTGTTGCGACCAGCACGTCGTATTTGAAATCAATGAAATCGAGCATGACCTGCTCCATTTCCTTCTCGTTCATCTTGCCGTGGCCGATCGCGATGCGGGCATTGGGAACGATCTTTTGTACAAGTGCGGCGATCGCTTCGATGGTCTCGACCCGGTTGTGAATGAAGAAAACCTGCCCGTTGCGGGAAAGTTCCAACTCGATGGCCGAGCGGATCACGCTCTCCGAAAATTGGACGACCTGGGTATTGATCGCAAGCCTGTCCCGCGGCGGCGTTTCGATGACCGACATATCACGCATGCCCAGCATTGACATATTCAGCGTTCGCGGGATCGGCGTTGCCGACAGAGTCAATACGTCGACTTTCTTCTTTAGCTGCTTTAGCTTTTCTTTGTGGGCTACTCCGAATCGCTGCTCCTCGTCAACGACGACGAGTCCGAGCTTCGGCAACTTCACGTCATTTGAGAGGATACGGTGGGTGCCGACTACAACGTCGACATCACCCTTTTCCGCCGCGTCGACAACAGCCTTCTGTTCTTTGCTGCTGCGAAAACGGGATAGCAGATCGATCTTGGCAGGGAATGCTGCAAAACGTTTTCGAAACGACTCGAAGTGCTGATAGGCGAGGATGGTAGTGGGCGTCAACACCGCGACCTGCTTGCCGTCCATCACGGCTTTGAAGGCGGCTCGCATCGCAACCTCGGTCTTCCCGTAGCCGACGTCCCCGATGATCAGCCGGTCCATTGGCCGCGCCGTCTCCATATCCTCCTTTACATCGTCGATCGCCTTTGCCTGATCAACGGTCAGATCGTAAGGAAACGCATCCTCAAACTCGTGCTGCCACGGGGCGTCCGGCGAGAAAGCATAACCCTGGACGAGCTTACGTTCGGCGTAGAGCTTGAGAAGCTCGTCGGCCATATCCCGCATCGCGCGCTTAGCCTTGGCCTTTGTCTTCTGCCACCCGATCCCACCGAGTCGGTCCATCGCCGGAGAGGTCGCTTCACCGGACGAAAATCTCGAGACGAGATCCAGTCGCTCCACCGGAACGAAAAGCTTCGCGTCTTCGGCGTAGATCAGGAGCATGAACTCACGCTCCGCACCTTGCGATGAGATGGTTTGCAGCCCCTCGAACTTGCCGATCCCGTGATCGACGTGAACCACGTAATCGCCGGCCTTCAGGTCGCGGAAATCGGAGATGAAGGCTCCAAGGCGAGGCTTCTTCGTTCGCTGAGCTTGGGCAGCCGGAGCCGCCGTTCGGGCGGGCGAGACAGTTTCACCGAAGATATCGGCTTCGGTATAAACGACTAAACCGCTGGCCGGGAGCTCGAAACCATTAGACAGCTGGCCGACCTGGATCGAAGACGCGGGAATCTCCACCTGAAATTCGCGAACGATCTCTTCAAGACGTTCCGCGATCCCGAGCGTCTCAGTGACGATCATCGCGTCGCCGTGCGAAGTGATGTGCGACGCAAACTCAGCAAAGTTTCCATGGAAGTTCCGAGTGGAGCGAGACTGGATCGGGATGTCGAGCGACTTCTCAGCGGCGGAGAACATGAAGATCGGATCGATGGATGCAGAAGCCCGCGCGTGAGCAGAGGCGTAACTATCGAGTTGTGCGTCACGCCCGTCCGCACGATCGGGCTTCTGCATTTGACCGACCCGCTCGTTCACACTCGCGTCGCCGCCCGGAAGAGCGAATTCTTCGTCGGTCGCGGCGGCGGTTTTGCCGAGGGCACGAATCTCGATGCGACGTGAATTGTCGAACCTTTCCCGAATCTCTTCGGCGCTGAGGAATAGTTCGCTCGGCTCCAATCCGATCTCAGCCGTCTCTGCCAGCGAGGCGTAACGACGCCGCAGATTGTCGTAAAGCGACGCAAGAGTGCTTTCGACGATCGACGGTTCGTCGATCACGAATATCGCGTCTCTGACGTAGTCGAAAACAGTAGCGTTCAGCGGCTTTGCCAGCGGCATCAGGAATTCCCAACCCGTGAATGATTCGCCTTCCTCGGCAAATTCCGTACGGTCCCGGAGGGAACGTGCGACCGACTCCGCCGTGAATCTTTCTTCCGCAAAGAAAGCCCATTCGCGGAAATCCTTCTCGGTCGCCGCAAACTCCCGCATAGGGGCGATCGACGTCTCCTTAAGCCGCTCAGTAGAAAGCTGTGTTTCTGGGTCGAAAACGCGGATAGAATCAACCGTGTCGCCGAAGAATTCGATTCGAAGCGGGAACTCTGAATCGGGCGGCCACACATCCAGAATACCGCCGCGGACCGAAAACTGGCCGAGGCCGCCGAGCGGATCCTCTCGGACGTATCCGCTCGCCGCTAGCCTC
>JAQSDP010000487.1 GCA_029945985.1 bacterium
TTTACGCGATTGCGCCTGATTTACAATGCGTCCGGCGGCCGCTGGAATCCCACCTTTATTCGTCGTATAGTGGAATCAAATCCAAGAGCTCGAATTGTCTGGCAAAGTTTTTGCAGTCGGCGTGTATATGTTCGAAAGGATCGCATCTGCAGCGTTGGTAATAGCAGCGGCAACCGCCGTGTATGCTCAGACGGACGTTGCCCAAGGGGCGAAAAGCGACCCGTTTGCGATCTCGTCAGGTTCGACCTTCGCCGCATCGACTTCGTCCAAAAAGAAGATCGAAGCAAACCTTTCCCGTACGCTTGCCGTATCGATCTCGACCGATGTTGACGAGGCACTTTCGATCATCAAGCAGAATCATGTCAGTGGGAAATCTGCGGACACCAGCAACCTTACGAAGTCGAGCATCAACGCGATGCTCAAATCGCTTGATCCACATTCGAATTATTACGACGCTGCCGAATATCGCGAACTGATCGGCGACCAAAGAAGCGAATATTTCGGCACCGGATCGACCATTATTTCCTATACCCGTGAAGGAAAACTTGAGACATATGTTGTCGCAACTCATCCAGGATCGTCGTCGGACCGTGCCGAATTGAAGTTTGGCGACAAGATCATCGCGGTCAATGGGAAGTCGGTGGAAGGAAGCGGTTCGATGGAGATCCGTGATCTTATTCGCGGCCCGCGAAACACGTCGGTACGCGTCACGATCGAACGAGACGGCAGTCCCATGATCGTCGACCTCCGTCGCGACCGCATCCCACAGCCGACGGTTACCAACGCATTTATTGTTAGCCACGGCGTCGGTCTGATCGAGATGCCGGAGGGCTTCAGCTTTACGAGCTACGACGAATTCAGTGCAGCTTTCAACGGCCTAAAACAGGCGGGCATGACTTCCCTGATCCTCGATCTACGTGGAAACGGAGGCGGTGTACTGGAAACGTCGGTTAAGATCGCCGAGAAATTCCTTCCCGCAGGTACGACCATATTGACACAGCGCGGCCGAGTGCCGATCGACAATCGAGTGTGGAAGTCATCCAATCGTGCCCCGGAGAAGATGCCGCTGATCGTTCTGGTTGATGGGGAAAGCGCGTCGGCTTCTGAAGTGATCGCGGGTGCCTTGCAGGATAATGACCGCGCGTTGATCGTTGGTGAGAAAACCTTCGGCAAGGGCCTTGTGCAGAGCGTCCTCGACCTGCCGGGCAAAACCGGCCTGACGCTGACTACTGCAAAATATTTCACCCCGTCGGGCCGCTCGATCCAGCGCGACTACGAGCGAAGCGGAACCTACGCCTATTACAACCATCAGGAAGAAAGCGGTGGCTCGAAACAAGCCAAGGTCGCATCGTATACCGTGACGAGGCGTCAGGTTTACGGCGGCGACGGAATCACGCCCGACGAATTCGCTCCGTCCCTCGAAGCAACCGAAAAGCGTATCGCATTGCTCGACCCAATATTCTATTTCGCTAAGGACAATAAAGGTTTAAGTGAAGTTTCTGAAGATACCGTTGCCCAGTTCGCCCGCTTTGCGGAAAAAGGCTGGGGATTGAGCGCGGTTTCGATTATCAAGGACGCCGAGTTCGTCCGCTCACGGCTCCAATATACCTTGACCCTCAGTCGCTCGGGCATCCGCCCCGCAAAACAGCAGATGCTAGCGACCGACCCTCAAGTTTCCGCCGCCGTCCGCTCCATCTCAAAAGCTGCCGCCTTCGTCCGTACGCCGAAGAGTCAAACTCTTTCAGTTAAGTAGGCTCAAAGTTCACGGTTCAGAGTTCGAGCTTGAGCTTGTACTTGTACCTCACGGTATAGAGTTCAAGCTTGAGCTTGTTCCCCGGTGTCAAGAGAGGCCTCTCTTCACCAGGGCAGACAAGCAAAGCTTGAACTCTAAGCTCTAAACTTGCAAACACAAAAAAGCCCGGCGTGGAGTCACATCCTCGGCCGGGCGTAAAGGTAGAAACAGGAGGAAACTGGAAAGACTCGTCAGCAGAAAACCCCTTAACTGCCACCTAACTTTCTTTTTCCATATAAGTTGATGCCGCCACTTTTTATCACGTTGCCTCTCCCGCCAAAAAAATCTCCGCGGCCCTGTTGAGGCCACGGAGAAATGAACCAGGCAGAGGTTGACTAGAAGTTCAGCTTGCCGGAGAACTGGATTCTCCTTGCAGAACTTGCGACATTGTCGCGGATCTGGCCGAACACGCTGTTATTCGCAGTCGCTGTCGGTAATCCGAAAGAAGCGGTATTTGTGAGATTTTGAGCGTCCACCCTTAAGTCGAAATTTAGCGTCTCCGTGAAGCGAAACTTCTTGGATATGGAGATATCCGTCTGGAAGCGTCGAGGTCCAATAAAGTAGTTGCGCGGCGTATTGCCTAGTTCACCCGGCGCAGGCTGGGTAAACCTAGCCTCAGCCTCTTCGCTGAACCAGTAATTGGTACCGTTTCGTTCGACTAGGGATCCGAGATTGCGCGGGCAATCATTACAGTTCGCGGTTGCCTGAGTTACATTTCCTACAGTGTACAGGCCGGAGTAAACAGTGAACGGACGACCGGACGACCAATTGTACCGGCCCGCAACCTGCCACCCGCCGATGGCCCAGTCCAAGGCGGTCGGGGCATCTGAAGCCCACTTGCGGCCCTTACCGAAGGGGAGTTCATAAACGTATGTCGCATTGAGAACGTGACGGCGATCAAAATCCGACCATGAATAGTTGAGATTTCGATCTCTTAGGTCGAACGGAGTACTCGAAGCAGATTGGTTGTTATCGCGGGAAACAGTGGTGAATACAGGATCGTAGGAGCGGGTATCTTTCGAGACCGACCACACGTATCCGATCGTGTAACCTAACCCGCCCGTCAGACGCCTTTTTAGGTCGACCTCGATGCCGTTGTATCTGGAGTAATCGTTACTGTCGAGGACGTTCATCGCTCCCAGAAACTGTGGGAAACGCTGGAAAAAATAGGGATTTGAGATCGAACGACTGATCAATTGCTGCGAGGTGGAAGTACACAGGCCTGCCGTCACATTGGATGCCGAGCAGGTCTGCTGCGATACCACGCGGGCCGCGGTAGCCACGCTCCCCCCTACGTTCAAACTTGGGTCACTCGTGGGCGGTGCCGACAACGTCGTTGAGATCGCGGCTATTCCGCGGAATGTGGTTGTTCCGGACTGTAGGCTTGGGTTTCCCGTGAACATAAGGTTGGTCAGACACTCGTTGGTCGAACCGCCCTTGATCGCGATGAACGTCTCCAAGAAATTCTTCGAACAACGCGGATCCTTCGCAAATATGTCGACCTGATTGGCGTCATATCCGCCAAAAAGGTGAGTTCCGCGCTTCCCGATATAGTTAACCTCGAGGACGCTGTCCCAGAAGACGTCCCGCTGAAATCCCGCGAACCAAGAGTGCACTTCGGGATATTTCACGTCAGGATCTACCAATGTGATCGAGGCCGTGGAAAACGCATCCGGTGTTCGGAGTTGTGCCGGAGTTCTGGTTGGCGTCAGGTTCGGCAGGCCATTCCTGAACAGAAGGTTCTGCTGAGCGATCCCGGTTGCACTTCCGGAAAATACGTTACCCGGGGTTCCCTGCCATATACTATTGGTGAAGACCTGCGTCGCAAACCTGTCATACGACAATCGATAGTTAGCCCGAATTGACGTTTTACCATCACTGAACGGGTCCCATGCGAAGCCTACCGAAGGTCCCCAATTGTCCGTGTCGTTGGCGAACATTGGTTTTTCTTCCCAGGTGATCGCATTTGTCGGAGTAGCTCCTGCCGTGAAGAGGCGGTCCGGAGCCAGGATCGGAAGTTCGTTGGACGTCGGACTCGGCTTAATTTCGTAACGCAATCCAAGATCGACGATAAAGTTCGGGAACATTCTCCATGTATCCTGGAAGTAAAAATCGTACTCTGGATAGTACGCCCTGAAGTTCCATCGAGTACCGGCGGGAGCAAATGAATTGGGATTACCCGGACTGACGACGAAGCCCTGGGTATAGCTTCCAATTCGACCGATCAGATTGTTGACTAGCGAGCGCAAGGTGGTAATGTCACCTGCGGCGATGCCGTTCGCGGCGGTTGTCGGAAGGTTGAAGTTCCATGGCGCCGCGACAAATTCACTTGAACCCGCGCCGAAGCCGACACTGCCTTCGATCGCGCCGCCCGCACCGGAACGATCGTCCAAGACTCGTCCAAGTCGAACGTTTACCCCGGCCTTGAGGATGTGCGGCGAGAAATCAAACGTCATATTGTCGACGAACTGAAATGTACGAGCCGCTCGGGCATTACCCAACTGATTTCCGAACGCATCGGCAACTGAGTTTAGAATGAACGGAACGTCCGGACGAACCTCCGGATTAAAGAACGTGAAGCGAAAGCGGCTGATCCCGAAGATCGCTTCGTTAGTGAACTTAGCAGTGGGCGACCAGCGATGGTTGAATGCATAATTCTTGGGCCGTCGGGTCGTATCCACTAAGTTCGGATATCCGGGAAACGGCTGAAGCCCGCCGTTGACACTGTCAGCGACGGTGATCTGCGCTCCCTCCGCATAACGAAGGTAGAATTTGTTCTTGTCGTTAAGGTTGTAGTCAAACCTCATTACGAGGTCCCATTGCTTCTCGTTCTGAGGGGCGTTGAATACGTAGCGGGCCAAGTTTAACCCATCGCCCGCAGCGAAACTATTCGGAAGGGGATAGTCATTAAGTATTCCCGAAACAAACGGATCGTAGCTAACCGGTGAGTTTGCCGCAACGCTGTACGTCCGTATGCACTGTGTTGTAACTGAAGCCGAACAGTTAGGAAATCTTGGGGAGCCGTCTGCGTTAACCGCCGAGATCGAGTTAGGAGCTCCGACCAGGTAGCGGAAGTTTCCCGCACGGGCCTGTTCTGTATAAACCGTTCGCGTGGTCAGCCGGGTCTCCGTGGCAAACAGACGTTGATAGTTGACGAAGAAGAAAGCCTTGTCTTTTAAAGTGCGGAATTTGCCACCCTCCCCAAGGCCAAATGTAGGAATCGGCCCGCCAAGGCTGAATCCATAAATATGCTGAACGAACTGGGGCCGTCCAACCTTGTTCAAGTTGCTCTCAAATTGATTCGCGTTGACGCCCGGGGTTTGATAATACTCAAAAATATTTCCCCTATATCGATTCGTGCCTGACTTCGTAACCAACGTCACTTGAGCTCCGCTATTTCTTCCAAGTTCAGCCGTCGCATTCGTCGTTACGATCTGAAATTCCTGGATCGAATCCGGATTTGGACGCAGCGGGGTAAAGTTCGATCCGCCTGCGGTCGTGTCGTTAATGTCGATACCGTCGAGCGTGAAGTTGAACGCACGATCTCGCGATCCATTGACGTGAACGCCGCCGCCGGTATTCGAGCCGACCACGACACCCGGCTGGAAGTTTAATAGGTCCAGCGGATTGCGGCCGCGTAACCCAACGATCGGAAGGCTTTGCAATGTCTGCTGATCGATCGTCGAGCCGACGTTTCCAGAGGTCGATGTCTGGACAGTCTCAGCGGCACTCTCAACGTTCACCACAGCCGAGACGTCACCTATCTCAAGCGCGACATTCACCGTCGATGGCTGATTGATCAGAGCAACGACGTTCGACGAGATGACCTTCTTGAATCCTTCCTTTTCGATGGTCACGGTGTATGTGCCCGGATTGATCAAGTCAAACAAGTAGACCCCGTTGTCGCTCGTAGTCGCTGTAAGAGACGAATTGGTACTTGGGTTGGACAACGTAACCAATGCACCGGGAACCGCCGCTCCATTATTGTCGGTCACCGTGCCGGTAATACGGGACGTTGTACCTTGCCCCAACACTGACGCAACAAGGACGACCGCTAATAGCAATATCGCACTCGACGAGAAAAGCCTTTTGATGAACATCGTTGCCCCTCCGAAGAAACTAAATTGATAATCAAACTTGATGCAAATCGGGATTACCGAGAGAAAAGTTGATGTAAAGTACCACAACTTTTGCGTGTAATAAAGACGCAAGCCCGACTTTTGTTCGAACTAATGAATTTTTTGGCCGGTGGTGGAAACCAAATAAAAAAGCTCGCCCGAGATAAACCCGGACGAGCATTCCAAATTGGCGTAAGCCTTAGAAAAGTAACCTGAACCCGAAGCGAACAGCACGGGGGCCTTGGTAAAGCTGCGGAAGTCCGTAGCGGGCATCCTTAGCTCCGGCCGTTGTGTTGATCCGATTCAGGATCTGCGTCAACAACGCACCCGAGGTATATGCGTTAGCATAGTCCCTCGAACACGTTCCGGGGCACGGCGAGAAGAACGCGGCATCATTGGGCCTGCTCGTTGTGGTGTTCATCGTCGGATACACCGCCGTCACCGTATCCTGGTCGAGCAGGTTGGTGATATTCAGATCGCCTGCGATGGTGAATCGATTATCGCGGCCGAAGCGGTAACGGTGGGTAACGTTGAAATCAGTCTGTGAGAACGTCGGGCTTCGTCCAAGGTCACCACGCGGATACAAGATCTGCGGGGTAACGCTTGACTGGCCGTAGATCGACGTGGTCATAGGCGTACCCGACGTCACCGTCTGGAATGCCGAGAACTCCGTCGAGTTTGTCGTGCTGCCCATCCAGTTGAAGATATAAGCTCCATAGATGTTGAACACGTGCGGCCGATCGGTCGGCAGTGGTCCGTTATCTAGCTCACCCGTTGCGGTGAATCCGATGAACGGAAGATCGAAAGCTCGACTTACGCCGGGCGAGAGCCGTCCGTCGACCAAGTGAGCCTCATCCGAGCTCGCCAGTCCGGTGTAGTTTCCGTGAAGTCGGCTGAACGTGTAGTTGGCATTGAAGTACCAATTATCCGAAAGACGTTTCTCGAAAACGATCTCCATGCCGTCGTAGCGGCGCTTTGGAGTTGTCGACCGTTGATAACCGAGAGCATTGAGCGTCTCAAGATGCAGCCCCTCTCCGGGGTTGCCGATAATGTAGGCTTCACTTCCTAGAGTATTGACGATGCCGGCATCTTCAACCGCCTTATCCACGTTCTTATAGGTGTAGCGACCTTTAAGGACGTAATTCTTGCCGATCTGACGCTCAAGACCGAACGTCAATTCCGTCTGTTGAAACGGTTTGAGATTCGGATCGACGGCACCATTAAGGAATGGCGATGCACCAGGCTCATTCGCGTTGACACGAAGGTTACGCTGGCAGCGGCTCAGCGCATCGGACGCTATAGTTCCAGAACTCGGGCAGACGCTCGGACCCGAGAATGAGCCCACAACGTTTGCGAGATTGAAATTTGCCGAGGTCTGTCCCGCGAATATCTCGAAATAATCTTCAAGGAAAATATCGCCGCCGAACAATCCACGCGGAAGTGCAAACTTAACTCGGTCGTAGAATTTCCCGTAGCTTCCGAAAGCCTTGGTTTTGCCGTCGCCGAAAACATCGTAAGCAAAGCCAAGACGTGGTGCGATCTTGTCAGTCCATCCGAAATCGACGCCGCTCGGAATTCCGTTGAACGTAGGAAGGTTTTCCGCTTCGAATCTGACTCCGAGGTTCAGCGTCAGCCGATTAATCGGCTGCCACTTGTCCTGGATGAAGATACCCTGGCTGAGATTGCTACCAGATCCGCGAGTACCGGTGCGGCGGAGTGTCCCCGAACCGATCGCGTTCGGCGAGCTTGTCACTCCGGGTTGGCGTGCCGAGATAAGGTTCGACGGTCCAACAAAAAAGCTCAAACGGCCTATCGCATTATTCCCCGACTGAACATCGTTGAAGATAGTATATCGCTGGTAGCCACCCTTGAATTCGTGACGGCCCGCAAATTCTGCGATATAGGTTCCAGAGAACTCGTACGTTTCACGGATCGAGACGTCTTTGAGCGTGATCGAATTGGCTCCGGTCGTCCCGCAAGGAAAAGTGGATGACGCAGTACCCGTCGCATACACACATTCGAAAACCTGAACGACCTGCGGAACAAAATAATTCCCGAGCTTCTCGTTCAAAAATCCACGGCTGTAGCGGCCATCGATCACTAGATTGTTTGTCGGTGTGTAGACGCCGGCAAATGTGACGACGTTAGATGTTTGGCGGCCGCCCTGTTTTGGCCGGTAGTCCGGTTCCGAGAGAATTCCAACGCCCGGGCCAAAGTTTGCCGAAGGAATGCCGGCATTGTTGAACACATAAGAGGACGAAGTTACATTCGAAAAGCCCGTTCCCGGAAGGCTTCCTTCTTGAATAACGGGATTCCAAAGGAATGTACCCGAAAATCGCAGATTGTCCAGCGGACTCGCATCGAGTCGACCGAATGCATACTCATACGTGGTCTTTCGTCGATACTGCTGGGTTGCCAACAGCGTCCTCGTCGCCGCTGCCTGATTGGTGTAATACTTTGTTTCGACTTCCGAAAGGAGATACTGCGGAGAGTAGCTTCCGAAGAACCACAGACGATCTTTGATGATCGGGCCGCTCAGATTCGCTGTTGGAAAGACGTTAGTACCCTGCGTTTTCGGAGGGTTGAAGTATTCGGGCGTAGAGGTGAAATAATTTGCAGAACCGGTGCCGCCGAGTAGCGGACGCGGGTTCCCGTTGAGTTTCGGTGTATCGAACTGCATTCCGAATTCGCCGTGGAAATCATTGTTTCCTCCGCGCGAAACGACGCTGATCACACCGCCGGTCGCACCGCCATATTCCGCTGTGAATCCGCTCGACTTGACTTGGATCTCCTGCACCAACTGCGTCGGAATGTTGAACGCCTCGTTTAGAGTTCCGGTTCGGTAGTTGGTTACCTCCTGTCCGTCGAGAACAAAAACATTCTCGCCGCCAGATGCACCGTCCACCGAAAACCCGCCGGTGCGCGATTCGGGACGCGTGCCCGGGACAGTTTTCAGCAAGCTCGTGAACCCTGTACCTTTCGGCAGCAGTTCGATCTTCTGAGCGTTGATGCTTGTCTGGATCGCATTGTTGGTCGTGTCGACAGGGGGGGCATCTGACACCGTGACATCAACGGTGTTGACGGCGCCGCCAGGATTCACGACTATGTCAATTCGCGTGGTCTGGCCGATAGCGACGGTCACATTCTCGTAACGAGCCTCGCCAAATCCGCCCGTTGCAGAGGTCGCGATCAGGTACGAACCCGGTGGGACCTGCACGAGCCTGAAGAATCCTTCTTCATTAGTTGTTATGGTTCGGCGGAAACCGGCACCGACGCCCGTCGTGGTCGTCCCTGAACTCCGGTTCGTATCGGTCACCGATATGGTTACGTTAGGCACAAAGGCACCTGCCGGATCCTTAACGTTACCCTCAATACCTCCGGTGGTCTCCTGACCAAAGGTCGTCCCCGCAAGGACGAAGCACAAACTTAGTGTGCAAAATAAAAACGAAATCTTTTTCATCTATCTCTCCTCCACGTAACTATGGATTTGCAATTCCCCTGGATCAAAAGGATCGTGCCGTCTTAGAATTCTTTCAAGCAATCAATGAAGTTTGAAAGCGAGTTTCCCGTCGAATGTGTTTGATTGGTCAAGCGAACGCACGATTTATTCACGATTCTGTGATTTGTAGGCAAATTTGATTCCAATATAACGGAACTTGATGAAACCGCCTCAAAGCAATACTTCTCGTAATGGATAGGGATGTAGAAGGGCTGCGAAAACCAAAAACTCGGATTTAATCTAGGATTTCGTCACTATCGTTGGTAGCCGACGATGACGCCCTTAGCTCCGACGGCCCAGCCGTTTCGTTTGGACATGAAGAGGCCGTAGAGGTGATTGGGGGTGGTGCTTTCTTGTTTGATCCAGGAGCGGCCTTTGTCGGAGGAGCGGAGAATAGAGCCTTTGTGGCCGACGATCCATCCGTTCTTGTCGTCGGCGAAATCGACGCGCATAAGAGTTTCGGTAAAGTTCGTAATGACCCGGGTCCACGAGCGGCCGCCGTTCTCAGTGCGGAGGATAGTACCGCCCTCGCCGACCGCGTAGCCTTCGTCGTCGTCGCGGAAATCTACGTTGAAGAGAGCATTGGTGGTGCCGGAACCTTGCTTTACCCACGTCTTGCCGCTATCGGTTGAGGCTAGGACGACCCCGTTATCCCCAACGATCCACGCATGCGAACTCCCGTTGTAATCGAGATGAAACAGCTCGGTCTTCGTCGGCATCTGTATCCGCTGCCAAGTCTCGCCGCCGTCATCCGTACGCATTACGAGCGAATCGACAACTACGTCTTCATTCTTGACCTTTCGCAGCAGTGATCCCACCGCGATCCCACGCTTCTTGTCAGCGAAGCGAATACTTAGGAACTCGGGCGTCATTCCGCGAAATTCGTTCGCGCCGTAGATCCGAGTCTCGTTCCAACTGCGCCCGCCATCCCTCGTGATGAACACCTTCCGGCCGGCAACTAGATAACCGTCGCTCTCGTTGCGAAAATAGATCTCATTGATGTCTTCGGTAAGGTTCAACGGGACCTTGCTCCAATTCCGCCCGCCATCGTTTGTAACGGCCAAGTATCCGGCGTCACCGGCCACCCATCCGTTTCGGTCGGAAGTGAAATAGACCGCGACGAGATCAACGTTCCCCGGCTTCGACAAGCCGGTCCAGCCCGCCTGGCCAAAAGAGCCGGACGCCGCAGCAATGAGAACTAGCAAAGAAAGAATATTGATTCGTAAGAACATAGCACCAGCGAGAGAGTGGCGGAATCGCGTCGTTTTAGGATACCCGAAACGTGCGGGAATTCACATGGCAGACGGGAAAGGCTGGCGGGTTTTGCTGGTTCCGGTACTTAGATTGCCTCCACCTTTAGTTGGAGGTTTGAGGCCCCG
>JAQSDP010000488.1 GCA_029945985.1 bacterium
CAGGATACGATTCGCACGTCACTACACTTGTTGCTGGGTTCCCTGGGTATAATGCGGGGCGGCGTGGCTCGATATTCGCGGTATGAGGGCGAACTCTCGCTCGCGGCGGTCAGAGGCCTGGGTGACGAATTTCCGTTAGCATTCCAACTGACTCGCGAAGATGAACGAGCCTTCCTTCAATGCGGGACAGTCGCGCTCGAGGTGCTAGACGCGCGCGACTTAACGCTGCTAAGCAGAAACGGCTGGATACTCGAAGCCAAGGACATCGAACTGATCGTGCCGCTTGTGGTTCACGACGAAGTGTTGGGGATGATCTTTATCGGCGAAAAGGCGTCGGGTGACAAATACTCAAGTCACGACAAAGACATCATCTGCGCGATGGGCAGGCATATCGGCGTCGCTATTTCGCAGCGGAATCTTCTCACCGAACTCGAACGTAAGGCCGACGAAACCCGCAAGCTTTACGACGAGATGCGGACGACCTACGCGGACACGGTCCGGGCCTTCGCCACCGCCATCGATTCCAAGGACAAGTATACCGAGGGCCACTCAACGCGCGTCGGCAAATATACGGAGATCATCGCAAGGGAACTCGGATGGGCGGATGATGAGATCGAAGGAGCGTCCGTCGCCGGGTACCTCCACGACGTGGGCAAACTCACGGTCGAACGCAAGATAATAAACGCCCCGTACAAGATAGATGCGAAAGAATCCAAGGAACTCAATCGTCATCCGGCCATCGGTTACGAGATCCTTTTGCCGATACATCACCCATACGCCGACGTTCCGCTCGCGGCCAAATATCATCACGAACGGCTCGACGGCCGCGGCTACCCCGACGGCCTCTACGACCGCGAGATCCCTTACATCGCAAAGATCGTCAACCTCGCCGATTCGTTCGATGCCATGACAACAGACCGTCCCTACAAGCGCCGCCGCCCGGCGATAGAGACGATCGAGGACCTGCGAAAGAATTCCGGCCTGCAGTTTGCTCCCGAGATCACTTCGGCACTCTTCCGCGGCCTACTTCGCGAAGCTGGCGGCGAAGTCAAAGAGAAACGGTTCCGAAAACTGCTCGGCCGCGAATACATGGAAACCGAAAACCTCGTGCCTCTGATCCGGCACGCTCTCGACAACATCGGAGCGACTCAGTCGGTAACCCTAATGAGCCTTGATTAACGAGGCTCGATCTGCAGGCAGAGGGATTCCGCCGGCGACTGCCAGCAATACGAGAGCGGCTAATCAAACGTCCAAGCACACCATAAATCCCCACGATCCGATCCTCGACATCACCTCCCACTGCTCGTTTTTCTTGATCTAGTCCTGTCGCTTGTCCGGCTACTGAGCCACTCCCTTGAACGGTTGATCATCGTCTTTCATAAACTGACCAGTTTCCCTGTCCCGCTTAACAAACTTCCCGTTCTTAGGATCAAGATCCAACTGTGTTCGATTATCGACCGCGCCTTTTCTGTAGTTTTTTCCTGTGTTTTTCGCCATAAATCCCCCCAAAATTCGAACTCGGAACTGTACATATTGGCGTTTTATGCAAAAAGAATGCCGCTCTCTACAGGGGGAGCGTGGCAGCCTTTCTAAGAGTGGAAGAGGTGGGTATTAGTTGCAGAGCGCGGCTTTAGCCGTCACGTTGATGAGGGTATTGGCGCGGATCTGATCTTGGATGCGCTACCAATTGAGCAGAGTCGCGTCACACCTCGTCCTGCTTATCGGCTGCCTTCAGCGCTTTAAGCTCGAATATGCTGACGAATCTAAGTATGAAGAAAACTATCGCCGTCGAACCTGCGGCAAGGAAATAACGCTCGAGTCCGATCAGGATCCCGATCGCGGCCGTTGTCACGATTCCCGCGGCGGTCGTGAGGCCGTGGATGTCAGATCGATCTTTCTTAAAGATGATCGTCCCGGCCCCCAGAAAGCTGATGCCCGTAACGATAGCCCCAACCAGGTTCGCGGCGTCAAAGCGGACGTGATCGCCGTAGGCGCGAAATGACACCGCCATAAATTCGCCGACGACGGTGAATAGAACGGACGCGACGCCAACCAGAATGTGTGTCCTCAAGCCCGCTGCTTTGCCCGAAGCTTCGCGTTCCCATCCGAGGATCCCGCAGAGTAGGCACGCGACCAGCACGCGCAGGAGTATCGAAAGGTCGTCTTGAAACATCAGGTATTTTATTCAGAAGTCAGCCAGCGGTCGGCCGTTTCCTGATCGCTGAAGAGCCGAACATTGATCCCGTTGTGAACGGCCACGTCGCGTCCGAACTCGTTGACTTCTTCCTGCTCAAGAAAGCGGTCCACGTACGCCACCCGGATTCCCGCGTAGCCCAGCTCCGGCATCTCCGAGCCGACGCGATAGGCGTCCTCTTTCGTAGCACCCGCAGAGATATTTTCCTCGATCAGGACTTGGTTGAACGATCGAACTTTACACTCGTCCGCGATCTCCTTGAGAAAGGCTGACAGAATCTCATATCCGTATGCTTCACCGTGTACGAGTGCATACAGATACATAGGATAATTCTCGAAAACTATCGTGTACTGGCGATCAGATTGGTTTTCCACGGCTTGCCTCCCGAATCCTTGCATACGTCCTCCGTAGGTCGTGGGCTGCAAATTGTTGTGAGGATAACGATTATATATCTGATGTCAGGATCCGCGCCATTATTCTTGCGCTTCGAGCAGTTGTACGAACTTCTTCGCCGCCAACGAAAGAGTTCGGTCCGAGCGATAGATGACGCCTACCGGCCTCACCCATTCTTTCTCAGCCAGTTTCACGATAGACAATTGCCCGGCCCTTTCCTCATCGAGTACCGCGGCGAGCGGCAGGATGGCGACGCCAAATCCGACCTCGACCGCTCGTTTGATCGTCTCGATATTGTCAAACTCCGCCGTCTTATTGACCTCGACGCCGGCACCCTTCAAGATCTTGTCCGTTGCCTTCCGCGTCGGCGTGTCCCTCTCGAACTGCACGAAGTTGATCCCGGTCAGGTCCTTGGTCTTGATCTGGGCGCGCTTGGCGAGTTTATGATCAGGCGGGCAGGTCAAAACCATTCGATCGCTCGGCATAGGAACGATGGTCAATCCGCGGCGTGGTTCCGGAAACGCTAGAATGCCCAATTCAACTGCTCCCGACATCACGTCGCGTACCACCTTTGTCGTACGCGAATATTCGAGGTCGATCCGAGCGGAAGGGAACTTGGACATAAATTCACCGACCTTCTGCGGCATCTCATGGAGCCCGACGGAATAGGTGCAAGCCACCTTGACCGTGCCGCCGATCTTGCCCACAAGCCCACGAAGCGATTCCTGCAGCTCGGCATATGCCGTTAGCACCTTCTTCGATTCACGAAAGAATACCTCGCCCGCCGGTGTCAGCTTCACCTCGCGCCTGCCGCGGACCCGCTCAAGCAGCTTCCGTTTGAATTTCTCCTCAAGCGACCGTATCTGCTGGCTCACCGCCGACTGCGTGATAAAATTGCGCTCGGCGGCAAGCGAGAAACTCTGAAGGTCAACCAGGTCGCAAAAGATCTTTAGCGTTTCGATATGCATACTTTTCTAATATATCACCGCGAAAAAATTCATTTCTCCTAATAATAAAAATCCGCTAACATAAAATCAAATCGGACCGATTGCCCAAATTTCGACTTTGGTCTTAAAATCAAGGGGTTCAATCAATTAACGTTAATTTCCGACCAAGCTGAGAAGATGGCCATCAAATTTAGCAGGACATTCCTGCTTCGAAAGCTCCACCAGATAACAGGTATTGTGCCGCTAGGCGCCTTTTTTTTCGTGCATATGTTTACGAATTCCAAGGCGATGAATGGCGAGGCGGCTTTTGAAAAGGCCGTCCAGGAGCTCCACGACACACCGTTCCTTCTCTTCATTGAGATATTCGGAATATTCCTCCCGCTGCTTTTTCATTCGATCTACGGCGTAATAATCTCATCGGAGGCGCGTTCAAATGCGCTCGGATATTCGTATGCCCGGAACTGGTTTTACTTTTTCCAGAGAGCGACGGGAATATTCTTATTCGTGTTCATTCTTTTCCACATTCTCAATCTCCGGTTCGGCCTGATACCGGGTCTCAATCTGACGCCGGTGGCGGGTAACGCGGATCTCTCCTTCAACATAATTGCCGCCGAGTTTCAGATACCCTGGGTGATGGTTTTTTACATGCTCGGCATTGCGGCAACGGCGTGGCACCTCGCGTACGGCATTTTTCTCTTTGTCGTCGATTGGGGGATCGTCATCGGCGAGAACGCACAGAAATATACGCTGTACGCATGCATCGCGCTAGCGGCTGCACTGTTCGGAGTGGGAGCGAACGCGGCAGTCTCCTTCGTACGCCCGTGCGGATTATTTCCGCAAGCATTGTGCGAGCATAAATCCGAATCGAAACCGGTATCGAAACCAACAGCAGAGTCAAAGCGATTCTAATATGGCATCAGGATTAAAAATTGCGATCGTCGGCGGCGGGCTTGCGGGCCTTGCGGCGGCAATGAAGATCGCGGAAGCGGGGCACGAGGTCGATATGATCTCCGTCGTGCCGGTAAAGCGTTCGCATTCGGTATGTGCACAGGGTGGCATTAACGGAGCCGTGAACACGAAGGGTGAAGGGGATTCGCCTGCGAAGCACCTAGATGACACGGTGTACGGCGGCGACTTTCTTGCGAATCAGACGCCGGTGAAGCGGATGTGTGACATGGCACCGGAGATCATCTACCTCTTCGACCGCATGGGCGTGCCGTTTTCGCGTACGAAAGAAGGACTGCTCGACTTCCGGCGATTCGGCGGAACGCTGCATCATCGAACTGCATTTGCCGGAGCGTCGACGGGACAGCAGCTCCTTTACGCGCTCGATGAACAGGTGAGGAAATGGGAGACGCAAGGCAAGGTCAACAAGTACGAAGGGTGGGAAATGCTCTCGCTGATCCTAGATGACCACCAGGTTTGTCGCGGATTGGTCGCGATGAATCTTCAAACCCTCGAGCTGAAGTCCTTCGCAGCAGACGCAGTAATAATGGCCACCGGCGGTCCTGGAATGGTTTTCGGGAAGTCGACAAATTCGCAGACATGCACCGGCTCAGCCGTTTCGGCGTGCTATCAGCAGGGAGCTAAATACGCTAACGGCGAGTTCATCCAGGTTCATCCGACGTCGATCCCCGGTGAAGATAAGCTCCGCCTTATGTCGGAGTCGGCGCGCGGAGAGGGTGGCCGAGTGTGGGTTCCTAGACAGGACGGCGATAACCGCGATCCGCGGAACATTCCGGATGCCGAGCGATTGTATTTTCTGGAAGAGAAGTATCCAGCATACGGCAATCTCGTCCCTCGCGATATCGCGACGCGGGAGATCTTCCAGATATGCCTCGAAGGACACGGCGTCGCGGGCGAAAATCAGGTGTATCTGGATCTTACGCACATCGATCCCGAAACGCTCACACGGAAGCTGGGCGCGATACTGGAGATCTACGAGATGTTCGTGGGCGACGATCCTCGGTATGTGCCGATGCGGATCTTCCCGGGCGTCCATTATTCGATGGGCGGTCTGTGGGTCGACTCCGAGCAGCGGACGAACATTCCCGGATTGTTCGCGGCGGGTGAGTGCGATTATTCGATCCACGGGGCCAACCGGCTCGGTGCCAACTCGCTTCTCTCGTGTGTTTACGGCGGCTTCGTCGCTGCACCGTCCGCACTCGAATTCGCGAAGAACGTTGAACGCGGAAGCACCGAGACCAACGGCATTCACGAGGCGGAGGTTCAACGGCAGCAGGAGATCAATGATTCGATCGTCAAAAACGAAGGCGGCGAGAACCAGTACAAACTCCACGAAGAGATGGCAAAGTGGATGACTGACAATGTCACGGTTGTTCGATACAACGACAGATTGAAAGCAACCGATGAGAAACTGCTGGAGATCCAGGAGCGCTTTGGCAAGATATCGATCAACGACTCCAACCTTTGGGCCACCCAGGCAGTGCCGCATGCACGGCAGCTCTGGAATATGACCCACCTAGCACGGGTAATCACGCTCGGAGCCTTGAATCGGAACGAATCCCGCGGAGCTCACTACAAACCGGAGTTCCCAGAGCGTGACGACGAGAACTTTATGAAGACAACGATCGCCGAGTACTCGGACGAGTCACCGGTGCTTAGCTACGAAGCGATCGATGTCTCACTCGTCGAGCCTCGTAAGCGCGATTACAGCAGCAAGGGGAAAGCCAAGAGCAACTAGATGAGCACGAACGGACACATCGAAAAGAAGCGGCTTGAGAATCCGCCGGCGAAGTTCAAGCTAAAGATCCAGCGGCGCGACAAAGAAGGTGCTCCGATCCGCTGGGAGACGTTTGAGCTGACCTATCGCCGCAACCTCAACGTCATCTCCGCGCTAATGGACGTGCGCAAAGATCCCGTCACAGCTGACGGCACGAAAACAACGCCGCCGGTGTGGGACATGAGCTGTCTCGAACAGGTCTGCGGCATCTGCACGATGGTGATCGACGGACGTGTGCGTCAATCGTGCTCTGCCTTGATCGACGACCTTCTGCTCGCATCGGGCGGTGATACTGTCACGCTCCAGCCGATGTCCAAATTCCCTAACGTCCGCGACCTGAAGGTCGACCGGTCTGAGATGTTCGATCATCTTAAAAGGGTCAACGCATGGATCGAACTCGATGGGAGCTATTCGCTCGGCCCGGGCCCCCAAGTCTCTAACGAACTTGCTCAGGATCGCTACGCGCTGTCGCGCTGTATGACCTGTGGCTGCTGTCTTGAGGCATGTCCGCAGTATGGCGACGGTAATTATATTGGCCCGCAGGCGATCAGCCAGGCCCGCCTGTTTAACATGCATCCGGTCGGCAAGATCGATATCGACGAGCGGCTCAACGGCTTGCTTGGCGATGACGGAATCACCAACTGCGGCAATGCGCAAAACTGCGTCCAAGTGTGCCCGATGTCGATCCCGCTCACCAAGTCGATCTATGAAACTAATCGCGACATCACCGTCAACGCCCTTTTCGGCTGGTTAAAGAAATAGGCGAGATTTACTAGAGAAACGCTGAGCAGCCCAACGGGGTGCTCGGCGTTTTGCCTTTATCGGAGCGGAGCTACTGGATCATCGACGCTTCGGAAAGGTCCATCGCCGGGGGCACAATGTATTCGCCTTCGCGGCGTCCTAACAAAAAGTCTCCGAGTAGTTCGGGACCGAGCGGCCGCGAGAAAAGATAGCCTTGTCCGTAATCACAGCCGAGATTCTTGAGCACCTCTCGCTGATGTTCGCTCTCGATTCCCTCAGCAATTACGCGAAAGCCAAGGTTTGCGGCGAGTAGAATTATCGTCCGTATAACCTCTCGATTAGCGGGGTTCTCAGCCATCAGCATCACGAATGATCTGTCGATCTTCAGCGTGGAGATCGGAAGGCGGACAAGATAAGCGAGGTTCGAATAACCGGTCCCGAAATCGTCGATATCCGTCTCGATGCCCGTTTCGCGAAGCCTTCGTAGCGTATCGAGAGCGCGGTCATGATCTTCGAAGAAAACGGTCTCGGTGATCTCGAGCTTTAGCCGGTCGGCGGGGAACTGAGACTCTTCGAGTATCGATCCAACTCGCTCAATGATGTTCTCGTTTCCGAACTGCTTGCTCGAAACGTTAACGCTTAGCTTCATGTCCTCCAGTTCGGGATGCTGCCTTCGGAGGCTCGAGATATGAGTGCAGGCCTTCCTCAAAATGTGTTCAGTGAGGTCGTCGATCAGTCCGATCTCTTCGGCAAGCGGCACGAACCGCTCCGGTGAGACAGTTCCCAATCGCGGATGTTCCCAGCGGGCGAGTGCCTCAACAGCGTAAAGTTTTTCATCGACAAGAGAGAAGATAGGCTGATAATGAACTGTCAGATCTCCATCGTGAATAGCACGGCGAAGATCGGTCTCCAGCTGAAGCGTCTCACGCACAGCGGCTCGCATATCATCGTCGAAGATCTCGTGGCGGGCTTTACCGGTCCGCTTTGCCTGATACATTGCCGTGTCTGCGTCACGAATCACGTCTTCGGACGTCATATGCTGCTCGGAAACATTGAGTATTCCGATGCTGGCTGAAGTGAACACCTCGTGCCCTTGAAGCTTGAACGGTGTACTGATCTTTTTCTGGATCCGTTCCGCGATCCTGGTTGTCTTCTCTGAGTAATAACGCCCTTCGACGAGTATGACGAACTCATCTCCGCCGAGGCGCGCGACCATGTCCGGCGGGCGCATGGAAGAGTTCAGCCTGTTCGCGATCGCGCACAGGAGTTCGTCACCGATAAAATGCCCAAGGCTGTCATTGACGTACTTGAAGCGGTCGAGGTCGATGAAAAGAACGCTGACGCGATACTTGGGATTCTCCCTGACCTTTCGAAGTGCGCGATCGAGCCGCTTCATGAAATGAGCGCGGTTCGGTAGGCCGGTTAGTGAGTCGTGCGACGCTTCATGCTGAAGCTTCTCCTCAGCGAACTTCTTTTCGGTTATGTCCTGGAGCTGAAATATAAGACTGTTGCCCGACTCACCCGCATGCCCGGCGATCGACGCGCTCCAGGATGCCCAAACTGTCGATCCATCCTTGTGAAGATATCGCTGCTCCATTTCGCAGCCGTCTAGCCGACCAGCTTGTACGTCGTTTAGCTTGCTCAGCGTCCGCCCGAGATCGTCTTCGAAGATGATCGAGTGAAACGACATCTTCCTGAATTCCTTCGGTGAGTAGCCGAGGATGCGGGAAAGGGCTCGGTTCGTCTTGAGCCATTTCCCGTCGGTCGAAACCATTGCGATCCCGATCGGGGCATGATCGAACGCACGCCGAAACCGCTCCTCTGAGTCTCTAAGAGCTACGGTGCGTTCCTTCATCGCCTTTGCGTACTCGTGCGCTTTGTCGGCTTGATCTATAGACATTGCGACGTTTCGCAGGTGCATCCGGTAGGCGAGAAATACGAAGCCGATGATGGGAACGGCCGCGAACATGACAGCAAACCCGCCTACGTCGACAAGCCTGACGAGAGCTCCCGCACCGGCAGCTCCGACGAGGTATGTCGGGAAAGACATCACGTATTTGCTCTTCCAGGTTTCCCAAAGGGGAAGCCCGTTTCTGAGGGCGTCGCACGTCGCGGTTAGGATCGTGTTGAAGAGGAACTGGGTCACGGCCATCACCGAAAGGGCCGTGAGGAACTCCGCCATCTTTCCCGGGCGTCCGTGCAGCTGATCTACGGAATACAAGCCGTATGCCCAAAGCAGAATGGCGACGGCGGTCGTTGACACAGCCAACGTTCCGGAATTGAAGAGAACCGTGATCTGCTGACTACAGAACCGGCGAGCAGAGATAAATGCCTCAACCGCCGCTAAAATGATCGCGGCCTCGCCTCCGTAGAGCAAGAGGGTCAGGAATATCAGCGTGTCGGATACCGAAATGTGCGAATTGAAGCGCGGTATCGGGAGCGTGATGCGCGTCCCGAGCCCGAGCGTCAACGCGACTAACACAGCCAGGTTGAGGTCGAGCTTCTGGATCGGAAACGTAGCCACGGAATAGGTAACGCACAGCCCGCCGAGAGCGGCGACCAAATACATATACCATCCGGCCAAAGGCCTTAGAACCGTTGTGAGTTCTTTGGTGAGGATCATGATCAGGATAATGAGATAGAGATATCCTGAGCTTGCCAGTTCAGATTCTCGGAGGTGCGTCGGTGCGAAAAAGTAGGAGAGGCTAATGGGTGAGCCTCCCCTAGATTATGAGTCGCAGCGACAACGTGTGTCCAGACTTTTTTCAGTTTCAGTCAGAGAGATCGCTTTATTGCATTTTGCTCGTTCGGTCGCCGATGAGGACACCGTCGCCGATCAGCACTCCTTGCCGGTCTCCGATAAGCACTCCGTCGCCGATCAGAACTCCGTCGCCGATCAATACGCCGTCACCGATGAGCACTCCGTCGCCGATCAATACCCCGTCGCCTATGAGAACACCATCGCCGATGAGGACACCGTCCGGGGCGAACCAATCGCCGATAAGCACGCCGTCGCCAATAAGTACACCGTCACCGATCAGGACTCCATCACCGATCAGAACCCCGGCGGCCATCAGGACCGATCCGCTGTTGAAAGCTCCACCGTCGTTCAAAACGACGCTCGAGGAAATGCTCAAGCCGTTCGTGTAGTAATTCGGATCTAAAGCGAATAGCCTGCTCGACTGAGTGACTCCGCTGCTGAAAACCGCGCCCTTCCGATAGACTGCTTGGAATCGCGAGACCAGGTTCTGACCTGTGATGTATGAGTAGTTCGCTTGAACAACCTGTGCCCACGGGAACGCGTGGCCGCCGATGCTCGTCGAAGCAGCGGGCATCGTCCAGCCTCCCTGCATCATCGACGCATTACGCGACATCGCATTGAAGTCCACGTCGGTACGAAGGCCACTCGCGAGCCGGACTGCACCGTCGATGTTCAATTGTCCCGCACCTTGCTCGAACGAATTGGCTCCGGCGAGGGGCTGAGCAGAGTACTGAAGCAGCATCCGCACCATCGACGGCGTCAGTTTGG
>JAQSDP010000489.1 GCA_029945985.1 bacterium
CGCGATTGCCGCCGGGAAGTTCAGCGACGAGATCGTTCCGATGAACGTGTATCTCGACGAGTTCGATGAGAAAGGCCGCGTCCGACGCAAGGAGATCGTATTCTCGATGGACGAAGGCGTGCGAGCGGATACGTCGATGGAAGGCCTGGGCAAACTGAGGCCGGCGTTCCATGCGAAAGGTACCGTAACCGCGGGAAACTCGTCGCAGATGTCCGACGGAGCCGCAGCGGCGGTCGTGATGTCCGCCGACAAAGCAAAAGAACTTGGCATCACACCGATCGCTCGGTTCGTATCGTACGCGACCGCCGGATGCCTGCCCGAAGAAATGGGCATCGGCCCGGTCTATGCGATCCCTAAGGCGCTCAAACTCGCCGGGCTCACGCTCGATCAGATCGACTTGATCGAGTTGAATGAAGCATTCGCAGCTCAAGGTTTGTCGGTGATGAAGGTTCTCGAAATGGATCCGTCAAAGGTAAACGTCAACGGCGGCGCCGTTGCGCTCGGCCATCCGCTTGGCTGCACCGGAGCCAAGCTAACTGCGACGATCCTCCAGGAAATGAAGCGTCGCAACGCCCGCTACGGCATGGCCACAATGTGCGTCGGTGGCGGCATGGGCGCAGCCGGTATATTTGAGCTGATCGATTAGGGAACCAATGCTTACGAATGCGAAACCGGTGATCCTGCTCCCGACCGTAAAAAAGCAGGAGGCACAGACATTCTTCCAGGATGTTCTCGGACTCAAGTTCAAAGGTGACGACGGTTTCGCACTCGTATTCGATGCGGGCGGCAATATGCTGCGAGTGACGCCGGTAAGGGAATTCACCCCGCACGAGTTTTCGGTTTTGAGCTGGGAAGTTGCCGATATCGTTGTATCCGTATCCGGTCTTGCGGAGCGCGGTGTTCACTTCGAAAGGTACGATTTTCCGTGGATGGAGCAGGACGAACACGCGATATGGACCGCTCCGGATGGTTCCAAGGTGGCATGGTTTAAGGACCCGGATGGAAACCTGCTTTCCGTGTCGCAGCATAGCGGATAAACGACTGCCTCGCCTTCTCGAATGTACCCTGGCGAAACCTATCGAAAGTTGGTCATGAAACCAGCGCTGATGCTCGCCATTACTCTTCTCTTCGCGACCGCCTCAAACTCCGTCGCGGGGCAATCAAGTTCACACGTTCGGTCGCTTGAAAGCCAACTTCGCTGTCGAAGAGATCCCGAAGCGGGCAAGCTTCTTGTGGAACTTCGCGCGAGCGGTTATATCGATCGGACCTACATCGTCGAGGACACGATAAGTTATTTCAAGCTTCTCAAGCCTCTCGTGGTATTGGGCTTCCGTCCGGTTGCGGTCTTCGGCTTTCAGGAAGGCTATGAGAAATTCTTTGAGCGCGGACCGGGTACCACGCCGCCTGAGATGATCGGGATCGTCGTTCGCGGAAACCAAGACAGCGTCAAACTGAGGCTGCGTAGTTTGGGGATCCACAATCTTGAAGTGGAGCCTCACGCTTACAATACGAACGGTGGTGCAGCACGATCGGGTCTGGTTTCCATCGCGTGCTGGTCGACCCGAGAGAAATAACATTTGTAAGATCGGCCCAATGCCTAGTGAAAGAGGATTCAGGTGAAACCACCGCTAATTATCATCGATATGCAGAAAGAGTTTTATCAGGGCGAGACTCTTTCGCAGATGGACGCGGCGGCGGAGCATATTAACTGGGTGCTGCCGCGATTTAAGAAGGTACTGCCCGTTATCTACGTTCAGGATGTGGACGAGGACGGTGGCGTCGTGCCCGGAACTCCAGGCTTCGAGTTCATCGATTCGCTCACGCCGAAGGACGGAGCGATCCGCATCCACAAACGCTACGGCAACAGTTTCAACAAGACCGATGTCGATGCAATCCTGAAAGAACACGGCGTCGATACGCCCGTGATCACCGGCTTCTGCGCCGAATACTGCGTGCTCTCGACCTATCGCGGTGCCACGGACCTCGACTATTTTCCCGTCATCCTTAAGAACGGCATTGCGAGCGTGAAGACGGCGAACAAGGAGTTTGTCGAGAACATCAGCGAGACCATCACGGCCGGGATGTTGGTAAAGCTACTTGATGAGGTGTCGTGAGTGACGCGTGTAATTCTCATATTAACTTTTTCGGCTCTAGCGATCGCTTGTGGCTCGGGCCCTTCAACATCGACAGCACCGAAGACAAATGTCGGTTCCCCGAATTCCGCCCCATATACAAGCAGGGAGGATGACTACCGTTTTGCGCTAAGGAACCTAGACCTGTACCCATTGGAGGGATTCGTTGGTAAAACCGCAACGGAGATGAAACTCTGGGATAACAAGCCCGTCGTAAAAATACTGAAGAGTTTGCTCGGACCGGAATACACGACCATGGTGAAGTCCTGGAAAACGGAGACACCAATGAAGAGATTCGGCGACGTACTAATGCTCTCCGGTTGCGAACGTGACAACTGTACAAACAATCGTTACGTGATTATCACAAGCCTTTCAGAAGGATATGTGCATGTTGTTCACATCGGCGACGAACGGACTCGAGAATGGAGAAGCCGGTCGAGTGATGATCTTAATCAACTCCTTCCTTCTCCGTTTGCAGAAGAGCTGAGGAAGTGGAAATCCCGTGATTAACTCTGATAAGGCGCGACGAGCAGTTTTTGCTTGCTGAATGAACGTTCATTCAGTTATAATTTCTGAGCTAACCGAACCAGATTAGGAGACTCAAATGGATACACGACTCGAAAAAGAATATATGAAAGGCGGCGAATTTTTGATTGCCGATCAGACTGCGGCCGAGGTGTTTACGCCCGAAGATTTTACCGACGAGCACCGGATGATCGGCGATACGTGCCGCCAGTATATCGATAACGAGGTCGTGCCGAATCTGCCGAAGTTGGAAGCACACGAGTGGGGAATCGCGCGTGACTTACTTCAGAAGGCTGGCGAACTTGGACTGCTTGGAGCCAACATTCCGGAAGATCTGGGAGGTATGGCTCTCGACCAAACGTCCGGCTGCATCATAGCTGAAATGGTTGGCCGCGGGAGCGGGTTTGGCTCAACCTACGGAGCACAGACATCGATCGGACTGCTTCCGATACTCTACTGGGGATCGGAAGAACTCAAGAAAGAATGGATCCCGAAGATCATCTCGGGCGAGGCTGTATCAGCGTACTGCTTGACCGAATCGAGTTCGGGTTCGGACGCTCTCGGTGCAAAGTGCGTAGCAAAACTAACGGAAGACGGCCAGCACTATGTCCTGAACGGCGAGAAGATGTGGATCACCAACGGCGGATTTGCTGATGTGTATCTCGTGTTCGCCAAGGTGGATGGTGAGAAAGAAAAGTTCTCGTGCTTCCTCGTACCGCGATCCGAAAACTGTCGTCCGGGCTCCGAAGAGCACAAGCTTGGGATCAAGTCATCATCAACGACGGCGGTGATACTGTCCGACGCGAAGATCCCCGTCGGCAACCTGATCGGCAATGTCGGTGACGGTGCGAAGATCGCGTTCAACGTTCTCAACGTCGGCCGCTTCAAACTCGGAGCATCGGTCACCGGCGGAGCTAAGCTGGCAATTCACGAAGCTGTCCGCTACGCCAATGAGCGTCACCAGTTTAACAAGCCGATATCCTCATTCGGTGCGATCAAACACAAGATCGCCGAGATGGCTATCCGAACTTGGGTCGCGGAATCGATAACGTATCGCACGGTCGGCATGATCGACGCTCTCATCGGCGACGATCACGGCAACGAGAAGAAGCTTCAGTCGATCGAGGAGTACGCTGTCGAATCGTCGATCAACAAGGTCGCTTGTTCCGAGGCTCTTGATTACGTTGTCGACGAGATGGTCCAGATCTACGGCGGATACGGATATTCAGCGGATTATCCTGCGGAGAAAGCCTATCGTGATTCGCGTATCAATCGCATCTTCGAAGGTACGAACGAGATCAACCGCCTTCTGATCCCTGGTCAGTTGATGAAGCGTGCGATGAAGGGCAAGATCGGGCTGCTGCAGGCGGCGAAGGCCCTGCAGGACGAGATCTTGAATCCGCAGATGTCGTTCGATGAAGACACGAGCCTGCTCGCGGCTGAGACGAAACTTGCACAGAACGCGAAGAAGGTGGCTTTGATGGTGCTCGGAACGGCGGCTCAGAAATATATGATGGCCCTCGCCGATCAGCAGGAGGTTTTGGTCAATTGTGCGGACATCATCATGGACGCCTATCAAATGGAAACCGCGATCTTGCGAGCAAAGAAGATCGCGACGAAGGATGGTGAAGAGGCCGCCGGACGCTACTTGGATATGGCCAGCGTTTATTGCAACGACGCGATCCAGCGCGTCGAGGCCAAGGCCAAGAACACGATCGCCGCGATAGCCGAAGGTGACGAAGGCCGTACGATGCTGGTAGCGTTGAAGCGTTTCACGAAGAACAACTCGCCGACCAACACCGTCGCGGCTCGCCAGCGGATCGCCGACGTTCTGATCCAGGCAAATACTTACGTTTTCTAGGGCGTCGACAGTTCGGGTAGATGAGGCTGTCGGAAACGACGGCCTCTTTCTTTTCCGCTGTCGTGAATTTTCGGGAAACTCTTTAGAGACTGTCCACGAAAGGAGAAAAGAAGAAAAAAGAAGAAGATCTGATTGCCTATCTGTTATGCGTGCAGATCACCGACGTCCCAGTCGGCAAGCTTCGCTCCCGCCTGATAGGCCGATTCAAGAAAGTCCAGCACCAGCTTGGGCGGATCGGCCGCGGTTCGTACGTCCTCGTACATCAGTAACGCGAGATGCGCTCCATTCGACTCGGCTCATTTCGCGGTCGCCGGTGAAAGAGGTTCGTCAGCGAGTCCGGCCGGTTCCGGAGCGGCGTATGCATAGAACGCGGGAGCGGGAACTTTGTCATCGCCAAACCAGAATCCGAAGCTGATCACCTCATGCGAATACGCTTCGCGCTCGACCATTCCGGCTCCTTCTCGCGGAGTCACGCGTTTTCCTGAAAATCTCGTTAATGCAAGGTCGAGGCTGTGCCAGAACATATGGACCGGCGTCGACTTGCCGCAGAACCGTCCGCGGAATTCGTTCAGAATATGGTCGACCGTAACGAGCGTCTGGTGAAACCGCTCGACGAATTCTTTGTCGTACGATTTGTTTTTCGTATCTTCGGGAAAAGGAGCTGTCGACGGAGCTTCGTATGGAATCGGCCGTATATTAGGTTCTATCCCAAGCTTTGCGAGGTTCTTGAATAGGCTGCTGTAAAAGTCCGCGACGGTCAGACCATCGAACAGCGCAAAGTCTTCGTTTTTGCCGCTGCTCGTCCTGATCACAACTTCGTGCCTGTGAAAGTCGAACTCTATCTCAAAGTTTCCGCCGTCGAAGGGAATCGTTCGCGTTGAAAGTCCAGCCGGAGTTACATACAGCGGCACATGCCACCAATGGTTCATCCGTGGATGCATCGCGAGCCGGATCTTGCCGACTATCTGACAATAAAGGTGCAGCGTGTTCTTTGTCGGCCGCCACGCTTCAAGAGGAATGTCGGGGAAAGCATCCATAATTCAGCTCCGTGTTAGCCACGCGGCGGCATTTTCGACGTATCGCTTCACGTCATTCAGCCTTTCGGGGAATCGTTTGTATTCGTCACCAGGAGGTTCTTCTAGAAAAGTAGGGCATCCGAGTTCCGGATTCCAGTTGTAATCGACCAGATGGTGAAAGCTCGATTCGGCGATCGCCCGGCCGCAAAGGTTCCCGTGCGGATCGACAGAATTCTCGAATGCTACCAGAAGGTTGAACGTGCGGCCGGTCACCTTGCTTGTACTCATCGCGATCACGCTCGCTTCCTCCATCTCTGGAGGCAATCCGACAGCACCTTCGTGGGGATGCGACGGAAAGTATTGGATCACTGACCCGTCGGCTCTGCGTAGCAATGGGTGGTCGACAGCTTGGATCAGCTGGAAATCGCCATTAGCGCCCGAGTGATAGTTTGGCCAGTCAATGTTGACCGTGACGTTGTCGTCCCGCGTGCGACGAGTTTCGTCGGGGTCCTGCTGTTTCGAATGAAAGTAGTGAGCCGAACCCACGCCGCCCAAGGTGCAAAGGGACGAGCCAAGATCATTGTGGTCTCTGGTCGAAAGTATGCCGCCGCCACGCTGGCGAAATCGAGTGATGCCGGCGCAATCGGCGGGCGCCAATGCGTCGCCCATGTCTACGGCAAACAGCCAGAGTTGGTCGAAGTCGGTCTCGTCGAGAGCGCTCAAAACCGGGTCGATCCCATGCTCGTCTTCCTCACGGTCTCGCGTCGAAACGTCAAAGGATGGCGAACCGTAGGCATTCCGAATCGATCGCAGATGCTCAGCAAGCAGTGAAAAACGCCTGATGTGCCAGTCGTCCTCGGTGAAGGGAATCGTAGTTTGGAGAAGTATCTTTACCTGTTCGTTCATTTGATTTAGGGGAGAGGTTCAAAAAACTGATCGTCAGGATAGCAATATCCCCAGTCTTCGCGGGGTTCAAACGATTTTACGATCGGATGTTTCGTAGTGTCGCAGTGCTTGGTTGAGTGGCGGTTTGGCGAGTTGTCGCGGCAGCCCACGTGTCCGCAGATCGGGCAAGGCCGGAGGTGGGTCCAGCGGCCGCCCATCTTTAAATAATCCTCGCAACCGTCGGCGCTCAGCGTCACCTCGACCATGCCTTCAACGTGCTCGCAGTACTCCATCGTGTGGATAGCATTCTACGCTGGCTAAAGGCTGTTTTCAAAAATAACGATGCCAAGCGTTCGATGGAATGAGTTGTCCTCGCGGATCTAAAGGATCGTTCTGGAATCCGAACGAGGGCACCCATACTACTTATGATCTGAGTCTTCCAAACCCTTGATCTTGTCGACTCGACGGCTATGTCGGCCGCCTTCGAAATCCGATTCGAAGAACGCCTTTACGACTGCAGCCGAATCGGCCTCGCTCAGAAATCGGGCGGGAAGAGCGAGGATGTTCGCGTCGTTATGCTGTCTCGCCAGTGCGGCGATCTCTGGTGACCACGCGACTGCCGCTCGAACACCTTTTACCTTATTCGCGGCGATCGCCATGCCAGTACCGGACCCGCATACGAGCAAGCCTTGCTCGTATTTTCCGCTCGAAACGCTCTCTGCGACCTTCTGAGCGTAGTCCGGGTAATCGACGCTTTCGGGCGTCATCGTCCCCATATCTTCATACTCGATCCCTAGCTCGTCGAGCGTTCGCTTAACCTTTTCTTTCTCTTCAAATCCGGCGTGATCGGCTCCGAGTGCGATTTTCTTGACCATATTCAGCATCTTAGCGTGGAAAGCTGCAAACGCGCCAACGGTCGATTTCCATTGTTTGCCGCGGCGTTAGACCCTATAATTAGATGAGCCGTCCTTTCCTGATGAAAACGTTTTTCCATTCCGCAGTCCTGGTCGTTTTACTGTTCTCGGCGGTTTCCTATGCTCAGGACTACCTCCCGGAGCTCGTCAAGCGCGTCAAGCCCTCGTCCGTATCAATAGAGACCTTTAATTCCCGCGGAGAAACGGTTTCACGCGGCAGCGGGTTTTTCATCGCGAATGACCGAGTCATCACAAATCGTCACGTTATCGAGCGTTCGAGTCGTGTAGTCATCACTCTCGTTGACGGTAAGAAGTTTGTCGCAAAGGGCGTACTGGCCGTTGATGGCGAGGGCGATCTGGCATTGCTGCAGGTTGATGTTCCCGCGGGCCTTGCACGGCCGCTGCCTATCGTCTCGCGCGTTCCGCAGGAAGGTGAGTCGATCGTCGTCATTGGCAATCCGTTCGGACTTGAGGGAAGCGTTTCGGACGGGATCGTCTCGGCCGTTCGCGAGATCTCGGGTTACGGGAAGATCATTCAGATCACGGCTCCGATCTCGCCCGGATCGTCGGGTTCACCGGTCGTGAATATGTATGGCCAGGTCGTAGGCGTCGCGACGCTGCAAGCCGCAGAAGGACAGAGCTTGAACTTCGCTGTTCCTGCGCAACGCATTTCCCAACTAAAGGTAAACGATCTTCAAACGATCGCCGCATTGTCAGCAGACTCGCAGCGTAACAAACGCGCGAACGCCGAGCGGTCCTACTCGCAAGGCGTTGCGCAGCTTTCCCGGGACGATTACACGCGAGCACTGCCGTTCTTTGAAAAGGCTGCCGAACTCGACGCGAATTACGCCGAGGCATGGTATCAGGCAGGATTTACTTATGGCGCACTCGGGAGGCATCAGGATGCGCTGAAGGCCTCGAAGCAGGCGGCGAAGCTCCGCCCTGAATGGCCCGAGACGTTTATCAACATAGGAGCGTCGAGCTTCGCACTCAGCGACTTCAAGGAAGCCGCCGACGCTTATAAGACTGCGATTAGGCTCGACGACGATAATCCGGAGACGCAGTACGCCTATGGCCTGACCTTGAACCGATTAAACAAGTCCGACGAAGAGATCCTTGCTTATCGGCGAGCGATCGCGATCAAACCCGACCACGCGAACGCGCTCGAAAGGCTTGGCCAGGCATATTTTAAGAAGAAGCGCTGGAAAGATGCGATCGCGACGTTTGAGCAACTGCTGATCTATAAACCTGAATCGAAGAATTACAACTTCCTCGGCGAGAGCTATTTTGAGGTCGAGAAGTTCGACGATGCCCTGACGGCCTTCAACAACGCCGTCGGGTACGACGCCGACTTTGATCAGGCCCGCTATAACCTTGGCCGTACCTACGTGAAGCTCAAGAACTCCGCAATGGCGCAAGTGCAGTACGAGATCCTGCGCAATTCTAGTAGCGATTGGGCCGATCGCCTCCTTGTTCTCATCAACCCCTAAGATCAGGCTGACAACTTTTGGTAGCGATGACTTTAATTGTCAGTTCCGCGTGTGTACTGGACTGGACGAACGGTCCCCTAACAACCGATCTTCGGTCAGCCTGACTCGATTTCACAGGTCGCAAAGGCACTCTGTTGCCAGATAGAGAGGCACGAGTATTGCGGTAAGAACAGTGGCTATTCGATCTGTTGCAGATCGAACCCTGCTTCCACCTATGCAACTACAACAGACGCTTTCGGGCCTCGTTTCGAGCATTGCGTCACACCAATTGAACGACCTGGCGGGCATTGAACGTGAGAAGGTTCTCATCGTCGACGATTCACCCGTAGTTCGCCGCAGTCTGACGAAAGCTCTTGGTGACGCGTATCAGTTCACAGAGGCCAGCACGGTGCTCGAAGCCTTCGAGTTACTCAGATCAACCGAGTTCTCGCTTGTCATCACGGACATAATCATGCCGGGGCTCTCCGGTATCGAACTTCTGCGCAAGGTGATCGAGGTCTATCCCCGAACGAGCGTGATCGTCGTTTCCGGAGTCGACCGTCCTCAGCGCGCTTTGGACGCGGTACGGCTCGGGGCTTTCGACTATCTGATCAAGCCCTTCGACAATGAAGTGCTCGCGCTAACCGTTACCCGAGCCCTTGAACACCGCAGCCTGCTCATTAACGCAAAACAGTACAAGGCGGATCTAGAGGCGCGAAACGAGGAGCTTATTAGGGGTAAGCAGCAGTTACAGCGACTCCAGGCGCAGATCGTACAGAACGAGAAAATGGCGTCGATCGGCCAACTCGCGGCAGGAATCGCGCATGAGCTGAATAATCCGGTCGGGTTTCTTTACGGAAATCTTGACCTTCTCAGCGCCTGCGTCAGCGATCTTACCCGCGTCGTAAGGTTCTATGAGCACGTTGAGCTTCCTGCGGACGTAGCTCAGGCGGCTAGTTCGTTCAAGGAGCAGATCGGCTATGAACGGACGGTTTCCGATCTCGACTCGATCATCGCCGATTGCCGCGAAGGCGCCGAGCGCGTACGCGACATTGTCCAGAATCTACGCACGTTCTCGCGGCTGGACGAGGCCGAACTTAAGCGGACCGACATTCACGAAGGGATCGAATCCACCCTGCGGATCCTGTCAAGGTACTTCAGCGGCGGAGCTATCGAGCTGGTCCGGGACTTCGGAGAGCTTCCGACGATCGAAGCGTATTCGGCGAAGCTCAACCAGGTCTGGATGAACCTATTGGTCAACGCGGCTCAGGCGGTGGGTTCCAATCAGGGCTCTGTAACCATCAGTACGCGTTCAATGGGAGACAAGGTCTATGTCGCCGTAAGCGACACTGGCTCTGGTATCGATCCAGCCGTAGCCGGGCGCATTTTCGATCCATTCTTCACGACAAAACCTGTTGGCGAGGGTACCGGGCTCGGACTCTCCATCTCTTTCGGAATAATCGAAGATCACGGGGGTACTATCAAGGTGCAAAGCAAACAGGGTGTCGGCACGACCTTCACCGTCGAATTACTTCAGCGGCTGCCGCAGAAGAACGACGCAAACTCGGACTCTCACACTCAATTAGAGGTACAGCATGCATTCAGCCTATAAGATCCTTTGTGTTGACGACGAAACCGCAAATCTCCGCCTCCTCGAAAGGCTGTTTCGCGATTCGTATGAGGTGTTCACGGCA
>JAQSDP010000490.1 GCA_029945985.1 bacterium
AAATACGGCTTATGCGATATCGCCCGTTCTCCACTGTCAGGTCAGCACCAAGCATCCCGACGGACACCGGATCCTCGCTCGGAACGTCACCTTCACCGGTCAAATACGAGTGCCCGACCGTTAACTCACCGCCGGTCATAGCGATTACATAACCAAGATCAGCGCGGTGGCCGACGTGCTCGACCAGCGGACGATACTTCTCGTAGATGCCTTTCCAGTCGGCGCCGTGCATTTTCTCATCGTAGAAATACTCCCGCTGGACCCGCCACGTTTCACGGAAGATCTGCACCCACTCCGCCCGCGGGTCGACCCGCATTTCGAGCTGCGCTACATTAAGCGGCCCATCACCAACCTTCGCAGGAGCCTCGGTCCCTACGATGCCGAAACTAGGGTTGGCAGGGGAGCCGGCAAGGTAAAGAAGTTTCTTCCTGTCGGCGGAGACCGAGAAACCTCGGATGCCTTCGATGAAAGGCGTCGCTCTGCGTGTTTTGAGCTGGTATTTTTGCAGCCGCAAGGGGCCGCCGCCAGCCGCGATGGGTTCAGTGAAAAAGAATGATTCCGCGGGGCCCGCAGTAAGATTCCTATAGTCCCTCGCCGGCACATTTACCGAGATTATTCGCTGACCGATCCCAGCGGGATCGATCTGGATGGTACGGGCTGCCGGGGTGGCCGCCGGGGTAGTCGACGTCGGCGGCTTCGAGGCTTCGCTCGGAGGTGCCTTCTCATCATCTGATTCGGGAAGTAGCGGCGAGGGCTCAGTCGCGCTGAGAACGGCCAGGTAAATAGAACGCCGCACCGGCCGGTCCAAAGAGCTCATCTCAAGCCACCCCGAGCTGGGTCCGTAGTCCGTGCTGGATAGAAAGTAAAGATACTTGCCGCCGGCGTCAAAAGTCGGGGAGATTGAGTCCGCAAGGCCGTCTGTCACTTGATGTGATTTTTTATCCGCCAGCGAATAGAGAAAGACCGCTCGTAAATGGCTAGGAAGGTTTTTCGAGTAGGTGATCCATTTTGAATCCGGCGACCAAGAGGCACCGAAGTTGCGGAACGGGTCCGGGTGGATATCGGTATCGATCTTCGCCGCCTGACTGGTCGCCAGTTCGATCGTCCACAGATTATCGTGGTTATCTTCGATCAGGATGTGCTTTCCATCCGGTGACCAAGCTGGCTCTGAGTAGAAGCCCGTAGTTGGCAGGGCGATCGCTTTAGGAGGCGTAATCCCCATCGGCTCGCCGATCATGAGCTGGTATTCACCGCTAGCATCGGACAGCCATGCGAGCTGAGCTCCATCGGGCGACCACGCCGGGCTTCTATCATGTGCTCCGGTGCTCTGTGTCAGGTTTCGAAAATCCCCCTTTTCTGCGGGCACTGTGAATATCTCCCCTCGGGCTTCGAATGCGGCGCGAACCCCGGTCGGCGAGAGTACCGAATTGCGGATCATACCCGATACCTTCTTGAACTGGGGACGTGCCCATGGGAGGTCGCCCGTTACCTCGATAATTAGCCGTCGAGACTGCCCCGTCTTGGCATCTACAAGATGGATATAGCCTGCTTGCTCGTAAACGACAGCATCAGAGCTTGCGGAAGCCGACATGATGTCGAAATCATCGTGTTTGGTCAGTTGCGTGACTTGGCGCGTGCCATTCTTATAAGCAAAGAGATTGGCTGTGTGATTGCGGTCGGAGACGAAATATATTGTATCGCCGACCCACATTGGAAAACTGTCGTTGCTGTTATTCCAGGGAAGCTTCTCGACAGAATGGTCGGCGAGGTTCATCACCGAGATCGGGTGCGTCCGACCACCTCGATGATGTCTCCACATGCTTGCCTCCTCCCAGAGCGGGAACATGTGAGTGGATATCTCCTCATAAGCCAACCGTCGGCCGTCGGGCGAGTATGAACCGGTAAACGCTCGAGGCGGCGGAAGCCGCTCCGGAAGTCCGCCCTCCAACCCGATAGCCCATAACTGGTAATAGGCCGCCTGAGGAGCGCTGGTCCGGACCGACGAGAAGATCACGCGGCTGCCGTCGGGACTCCAACCTCGTACACGGTCGGCACCCGGGTGGTACGTTAGCCGCTTCGGATCTCCGCCGGACGCCGGCACAACATATATGTCCGTGTTGCCTGCTACTGTGGCCGTGAAGGCGATCTGGGAACCGTCAGGCGAGAAAGAAGGGTTGAGCTCCACTCCGGGTGTTGCCGTTAGCCGTCGGGCCTGCCCTCCGCTGCGTGAAACGGTCCATAGATCGCCCGCATACTCGAACGCCACCAGATCTCGGCTAACCGTCGGATGTCGAAGCAGTCGCGTGCCTTGTGCGAGCACAGCCCCTGAAACAACGAAACATAGCGATAATGCAAAAATTAGCTGTCGTAGATTCATAGTGCCAACGTTGTGAAGATCCGTATCGGTTCAACGGCAGGGTGCGAGCCGGATATTGCTGCGAGTGCATTGATATTCTCGATCAGTATTTGACCGGATTGCTCCAACTCCCGCCGGCCACCGCTTCCGCTTTCTGCACCTTTAGCGATTCAAACCCGGTTAGACCTTCGGACCGACGGGATCTGGCGACATCAACCCGGATGCAAGTTGCTGGAGCCAGGCGGCGCTTCCTGAAGTACCGCCCGGTCTTCCGGCCGCTTGCTCTGGCTCAAAAGGGAGAATTCTGAGTAATTTACACTGCCAACGAAAGAACCGATGGGCCAGCCCCTGATAATGATCAGAACGCGAGCCGAAAACCGAACTGTCCTTCACGCCCCGGCAGCACCTGGGATATATTTCCAAATCCAAAGGTGGTGGAGTTCGGATTCGTATCTATCGCCGCGGGGTTCTGTCTATTGAGCACATTGAAAAACTCGAAGAAAAGGTCTAATTTCCATCGATCCGAAAAATCGAACCGCTTCGAGAAACGCATATCGAGATTTATGTATGCTGGAGCCGAGAACTGGTTTCGCTCAGCGTTGCGCACGTCGATACCATTCGAGTTGCCGTTGCCGTCGGGATCGATCAGTCCCGGTCCGCCCCAGGTTCGACTGTAATAGAAGCCGCTCTGCGCCCGGAAGATCCCACTGATCTGGAACTGCCATGGCAGCGATACTAGTCCATTTACTTGGAACACGTGTGCTAAAGCCAGCCCCGAATTGCCCTTGTCAACGTCCGGACCGTTCCAAAAAGTCCCCGCCTGTGCGACAAAATTACCTCTGCAGGATGTGTATGATCCGTTCGCATTCGTTTGGCTCGGACAATTAGTGGATACATTGCCGGGATCGACCACGACCGGTACAACGCCGATATAATTGTCTGACGGAGCAGAGTTGACCCCGATATTGTTATCCGTCGCTCTCGAATAACCGTAGCTTGCTCCAAGCTGATAGTTGTTGCTGAACCGCTTATTCAGTGCTAGCACCAGGCCGTCATACTTTCCTTCGTAATACGGCCCGAACCCGATCTGCTGAGTTCCGGGAGGATCGAAGGCGAGGCCCGTAGCTCTTGATCGATATGCGAGGTTGGTTGTACGCACGCCGAGGATGTCGCGAATATCCTTGTGGTGATAATCGGCTTCGAAAACAAGATCCTTGGTAAATTGATGCTGCACTCCCACGCTGAATCCCATCGTGTTGGGGGTCTGGTCCATATCCTCTAGGACGTTGGGCGCTCCGAATGTAGGAATAATTCGGTTGTGCAGATATCCGGTCGATCCGAAGACGAAGTACCCCGGGCGATTGATCGCAGCATTTATCCCCGCCAGATACTGATCAGGTGTGAGCCCGGACAACGCCTGAATATTGTTGATCGTGATCACCGAGTTCGCCGGTATCGGAGCGTGCCCCGCAGCGACCACATTATTAAGCCTGTCTACGCCGATCATTGGTAAAGAGGGAGCTAGTGTGCAACTTAGTCCCTGCGCGGTAATTTGTGCATCGGTGAGATTATTATTCCACTCATTCGCGAAACAAGGTCCGCTGCCAAGCAACAGGAGTCCTATACTCGAAAAGAAGCCGGGGGAGCCGTATAATCCGCGAGGAAAAAGAAGGTCCTGGCTCGCAACCTGATTTGCCCCACCGAACTGCGGAACATTTCGCGCAATACCCAGGCGGAACTGGTCGTAAAATATACCGAACTGTCCGCGAACAACGGTTTTGGTCGTCACGCCCCATGTGGCCCCTACACGTGGAGCAAAATTCTTATTGGCTTCAAACTCAGAGTCTTTGTCCCATCGCAATCCAAGGCTGACGTTGAGATTGTGCCGGATGCGCCAATCGTCCTGAACAAATAGTCCGTTGTAGTCGTTCCTGATGTGGACCTCGTCATCAGCCGGCGTCACACCACCCGTGTCAAGAAGAAGCCGGATCCCCGCTTCGGCCGGAGCGAACGCAACAATGTCAGGTACCGTTGCAAACAGTTGATTGGCAAGTGTACGAGAGACGAATCCATCAACCTTGGTGTGGATGTAGCTCCATCCAAACTTGATGTCATGGTCACCGAAACGCTTATTGGCGATCGCCGAGACTGATGTGTATTGCTGATCGAGCATCTGAGGCGTCAGGTTGTTTCCAAAACTAACTGAACCCAAGGCACTTGGAAATCGAAAGGGGCTGAGAACAGGTACCGAGTAAGGATTGAGTATCGTGCCGCCACCAGTCTCAGGGTGAGCGGGACGAACGTCTGCAGGCTCGCCGCGATATCCGGCACGCAAGGTCACGATCCACGGATCTGCTTTATCGCCGAGCAACATCGTGTCTGCGAACCCAAGCATAAGATATCTTGACCCCCTATCTGTTCGGGTCGAAGGAAGACTGTTACCCGCCGACAGCGGGGCATAGTTGTATATGTTTCCGTTCGTGTAGTTTATCTGCTGGCTCAACGAGTGATTTCCAAGCTCCTGATTCAATTTCAAGAACCCTCGCGTCTCACGAAATTCAGACGGGGTGTCGAACTCAGATTCAATATCACGAATGATCTGATTTAGCAGAGGGCTGCCCAACGGGGGATACGTGAAGTCGATTTGACGATCTTCCGAGATCCTTTCGACTGAGGCGAAAAAGAAAAATTTGTCCTTTAGCAATCTGAAATCCCCTTCACCAAATCCGAAAGTCGGCACTGGTCCACCCAAGGCGAAGCTATAGTCATAACGCCGCAGATAGGGTGCTTCCGAAGCCGCATCGTCGAGAGAGTTAGACGAATCAAGCGCGTCGTTGCGGAGGAAGAACGATCCGACTCCGTGAAAGTCATTTCCGCCGGTCTTGGTAATGACATTGACGATAGCTCCTGATGCCTGTCCAAATTCCGCCTTATATCCGGCGGTCACAACCTGAAATTCCGAGATCGTTTCCTGATTGAACGGGGCGGCGGCTCCTCCATTCACCGCATCCTTATTCCCGTGTCCGTCAATGAAGAAGTTGTTATTGCCGCTGCGTTCACCGAGTACCGGACTCGCTCCGTCGCCTTCCGGATCGGCCTGGCGGTTTACGGCGGTGCCGGGGACGAGCTGCAAAAGGTCCAGATAGTTGCGACCGTTAACTGGAAGGTCTTGAATCTGTCTTGGAGTTACGGTTGCACCGGTCGCCGGGGAGTCGGTGGTAAGTAGCGGAACGTCACTAGAGACGGTGACAACGTCACCGCCAACAGTTCCCACTGTTAGTTGCACATCGAGTGTTACCGTGCGGTTGAGCGTCAGTTCAAGTTTCGAGGATCTTGGCGCAAAGCCCGTCTGCATGACCGTTGCCGTATAATCGCCCGCGGGCAGCGCTACCACTCGATAGAATCCGTCCTTGTCGGTCACTGCCGTGCGTTCAGCTCCACTCGAATCAGAAACAACCTTTACCTGGGCTCCGGCTACCACAGCTCCGTTCGCGTCTGTGACCGTACCTTCGATCGTTGATGTGGTTGTTTGTGCAAACACAGCCGAACCTAGGAGAAGAAAGGAGGATAACCATGCCGCTCCGAGTCCTAACTTCAAAAACGGCTTAATGAAAAGCTTCTCGACGCCTTCTTTGACAACTTCGTTCCGCATCTCTAGTTCTCCTAAATTGGATGGTTTGAATATCTGAACCTTCGGGATCTCAGCCTTCGCCGAAGCTTTGGGCATCTGGCTATCTCGCTGGAAGAATATCTTCCATGAGTCTCAGGTGCATCGCACTAAAAGTGTTAATTTTCGGAAAAGCAAGTTATATCTACACCAATTGCTGTCGGTTGTCAACAAAATGCACCACTCTATGCATAATTCAACGCCGCTTTTGAACAAAGGTCCTGCTTCGCAGAGAAATTCGACAGAGAGTGTTCACTATATGCATCATCTGTTGCGTTTTTTGCAAATATGTCTTACCATCCCGAAACGAACAGAGTTTGGGGCGGCACAGCGTTCGTTTTCGAATGTCGAGGATGATGTATGAGGTCAGCATCAAAAGATAAAACTCCCCGCAAAGTAACGGGCTTAGCCCTATCGGTTGCGGATAATGAATCTTCAACGAACGGATCGGGAACCAATCGGAACAACACGGAGAAGCAGGAGGCGTTGCTTTCGAAACTCGCTCCGTCACAGTCGAATTTGAGCAGCAGCCGAAAACGGCTCCTCGCAAAGATCCTCGATGAGTCCAATGAAACGTACTTTCTATCGTCGCGGGACATGGGAAGGAGGTATGGCGTCAATTCCGCAACGATCATCCGAACAATTCAGGCTCTGGGGTATGAGAAGTTCGCCGATTTCTCTCAAGACCTACGCGAGCATTTCGTAACCACGATCACCCCATACACCGCGATGAAGGCCGCGGAGCAAACCGCTCTTACCATCGACGATCGCATTCGACAGAGTATCGAAAAAGACATCGAGAATCTGACGGACCTGCGCCGGTCCATTGAACCCGAGAAGCTTGTCGAGTTCGCGGGGCGGATAAACATCTCGCAGCGGATCGTCATCATCGGCATCGATTTTGCGGCATCGCTCGCGCACGCCCTTGCATACGGGCTTGTTCGGCTCGGCTTCGATGCGGACGCTCCGATCGGCAGCAGCGGGGTGATTCAGAACCGGCTGAAGATAATGACTCCCAAGGATCTTTTGATCGCGATAAGTTTCGGCCGCGGGCTTCGCGAAACGATAGATGCCGTAAGGACGGCTCGCCGGCGCAATATTCCCAGCTTCGGGATCACAAACAGTGATCAAACGCCGATCGCGAAATATTGTGATTCATACCTGATCGCATCGATAGCACGCACCTCGTTTATAGATTCGTACGCGGCACCTGTGGCGGCCATCAACGCCCTGCTCGTCGCCTGCGCGCACAGTCAGTCTGCACGCTCGCTTGAGCACCTGCGACAATTTGAAGAAGAATATTTTGCGAGTGCTCGGTGGTACAGCGAATCGAAAAACATCAGCCGCCCGGAGATCGAAAGGAAAAACGCATAAGACATGCCGACCGCTATCGAATCACCGTCCGTAGTTATACGCGATATCGAAAGTGTGGAGGAAATGCGCGCAACTGAAGATCTCCAGATCGAGGCTTGGGGCGAGGACGATAGAGGCATAGTTCCGCTCAACCAGTTTGCTGCGGCCCGTCACGTCGGAGGGAGTTTGGTCGGTGCGTTCGACAATGAAAAGTTGGTTGGTTTTGTTTATGGTTTTTGGGGGCACGTGCTCGGACGCATCGTACATCACTCCCATATGCTGGCGGTAAGTTCCGCATATCGTAACCACAACCTCGCGTACCGGCTAAAGCTTGCTCAGCGAACGAAGGTTTTGGCCGACAAACTCACCGACCGAATAACATGGACCTTCGATCCTCTACAATCGATCAATGCTCATTTCAATTTCGCGAAGCTCGGTATTGTGTCTGATGTTTATAAGATCAATATCTACGGCGACGCTGGAGCGAGCTTCCTGCATCAGAATGGAACCGATCGACTCTTCGTTACGTGGCTGATAAAGAGTCAGCGCGTCGAGGAACGAGTAGCTGGAAACTCAGCGTCAGTCGAGAAAAATGACGACGCCTTTCAAGGCTCCGTGCGCTTACTGACGAATTCGAATTCCGGCATGCCCGAGCCGCTCGCGGACCTAACGGAACTTACTTCCGCGGACTCAGTCTTGATCGAAGTTCCCACCGATATGATCTCTATCGAAAGCTCAGATTTTGAGCTGGCTCGGAAATGGCGTGAGGAGTCTCGGAGAGCCTTCTCGGAAGCTATATCGGCGGGATTTGTTGTGACGGAATATTTTCGCAAGAACGAGCAGGCCGGAAGTTACCTTCTCCAAAGAAAACGGATCGACGACTTTTTTTGACGGGCGAAACGGAACGCTGTGAACAATCTACAACTGGAAAGAATCGAGCTTCGCGAGATCGAAATGCCGCTTAGAGCCGCCTTCGAAACGAGCTTCGGGGTGACCACCTCGCGACGAGTGATCGTCCTGCGCGTTTTTGATAAGACTGGCGCGACGGGCTACGGGGAATGTACCGCGATGGAGGCTCCCTTTTACAATCACGAGACTGTCGACAGCGCGTGGTCCGTGATCCTGAATTTTGTCGCGCCAATACTCGCGTCAGCAAAGGTCACGAACGCGAGCTGCGTGGCAAAAGCCCTCGAACCGATCATAGGCAACCGCATGGCGATCGGCGCGGTGGAGACAGCCATTTGGGACCTCGAAGCAAAACTTTGCGATCAGCCGCTGTGGGAATATTTGGGTGGCACGCGAAGTGAGATCAATTGCGGTGTTTCGATCGGGCTCCAGAAGTCCACAGAGTTGTTGACCGAAAGCGTATCTCGCGAGCTCGAATCCGGATACCAACGGATCAAGATCAAGATCAAACCCGGTCAGGACATCGAACTGGTAAAGGCCGTAAGAGGCGAGTTTCCCGATATCGTCTTATCGGTTGATGCGAACTCTGCATACTCCCTCGACAAGGATGTCAGGATGTTGGAGGAATTGGACGACTATGGTCTGCTGATGATAGAACAGCCGCTTGCTGCGGGAGACCTGCTTGAGCATGCGAAACTACAGCGTCTGCTAAAAACTCCTCTTTGTTTGGACGAATCCATTACGAGTTTGCGGGATGCTCAACAGGCCTTAGAGATCGACGCTTGCCGGATCATCAACATCAAGCTTGGGCGTGTAGGTGGCCACACGTCTGCACGTTCGATTCAGAAGTTCGCTGAACAGCGGGGCATTCCGGTGTGGTGCGGCGGCATGCTCGAAACTGGGATCGGCCGCGCGCACAACATCGCGATGTCGACCCTCGAGGGATTCACTCTGCCCGGTGATGTTTCCGCCTCTGCCCGCTACTGGCACCACGATATCATCGACCCCCCCGTCACCGTCGGCCCTCAAGGGACAATACTCGCCCCATCCGCTTCAGGTATCGGATACAACGTCAACGAACAGACAATTGCGAGCTTGACCGTCCGATCGCAAACAGTACTCTTGTAGCCAGGAAGACCGGATATCGAATGGAATGTTAGCTTCGTTTGTTCGCAAAAGAAGGATTCGCGTTTCGTCATTAAATCGCATTATTCGATCTACGCAGTATATTCGCTTGTGAGAGCTCCTGGTTGATTACCCCATTGATTCAGAGTTATTTGGTTAGTCTGAATTGCACCAACCCAACGTTTATTGAAAGACTTGAGATCGATTATGGACCTAAACTTGGTGCGCCAATAGTGTGCCAACTACTCCAAACTCATGCTTGTTCGCGCGAACTGAACGAAACTCACCCGTGGTGAACGCCGACAAATTACGGCCCCCTCGAAACCAGAATCAACGCAAGAAAACTCCCGCATCAGATTCGTAATCGAAAGGTCGTCGGTCCGACTCCGATGAGCGGCGCCATTAAATCAATAAGTTAGAAGAATTAAGAGGCTTTTGCGAGCCTCTTTTTTCGTCGGTATCCTTATCCGTATCCTTATCGATTCAAAGCTTGTTTACGCTCGAGTAGATTATTGAGTTGTTGACTAAAGGGTTGTTGGTACGAGAGTTAACTGCGGAGCCAATGTTTACAAAATTTCGAGGCACATTCAATCCGCGTCAAGAACAAGACTCGGAACGTGGAGACGACGCGGCTCGTTCCAATGTCCGACCGACTCGAAAGTATTTTGGCATAACGTCGGCCTATTGGCCCTTAATTTACGGCCGCGAAACGAGCTCTATGTCGGATCGGAGATCTCCTTTTTCGCGACCCGTTCTGAGCCGAGGGCCTGGTGAGCGGAATGCGTGCCCCCCCTGAGCAGTCCGGTCGCACTATCCTTAGCGGCGAAAGTTTTAGGTCTGCCCGTTCTCAGTTGCTCGGGAGGGCGGGGCGATCGCTTCGCCGAAGGAGTGGTAGTTGCGTCGGGAGATGACTTGGCCTGTGGCGGCGGTGTTGATGCGAGGGCTGCCGAAGTGGTCGTTGGTCGTGTAAACGTTCTGGTGTTCTGCGCGGCCTGAACCACCGTCGAATATTCCCCGATCAACTTCCCGCAAGCATCGTAGACGTAGGT
>JAQSDP010000491.1 GCA_029945985.1 bacterium
TGAGGTAACTTTTAAGGATAGCAAATCGAGGTTTGGGGGGCAATTTTTGATTCCCAAAGTAGAGCTCGACTCTCGAAACGGGTCAACAGACCGCAGTAATCCTTGGAACTGTAAGCCACACTTTAACGAAGAAGAAAAAATTCATTTCGTGGTATTTGTTAATGACCGCTAACGGCTGTCGTTTATATGTTCGTAGAGGATGATGAGGATTCAGAGGAGAACAGCGTGAGCCTGACCGCGGGTAACACAATAGCGACCGGAGACCTGATGGATTTTCCAGCGATTCCGGCGGCGGCACCGACAACTGAAGGTTTCGAAGATCTCGCCGCACTTTTCCGTGAGCACTATAAAGGTATCTACCGCGTTTCGTGCCGTGTGACGGGTAGCCAGAGCGATGCGGAGGATGTACTTCAGACGATTTTCCTGCGGCTGAGTTCCAACAGCCCCACGACGGCGATCACTCCTAATCCGCGGGCATATCTCTACCGAGCTGCGATCAACGCATCACTCGATCTTATCAGGCAGCGGAAACGGACGAACTCGGTGCCCCTGGATCTTCTCGGCGTCGATCAAACGCCGAGAGCCGCGTTCGGCAACCCTGAGGAGGACCTCGTGGATATCGAGCTTCGCGAACTTTTGCGTCAAGCGGTCGCACAACTTGAGGGACGGGCAGCTACGGCATTCGTGCTCCGCTATTACGAAGGATACGACAACGGCCGCATCGCCGAGATCTTGGGCACATCATCAATGGTCGTCGCAGTCACGCTGCACCGGGCAAGGACACGCCTCCGCAAGGAGATCGGGAACTATTTGGAGAAACATCATGAAGCACAGTAAGCACGATCTGGACGCGATCATCGACAACGTCTCACGGGACATTCGCGACGAACCGATCGATCCGGCGGCGATCGCCACATCGGCGAGCCGCGTCTGGGAACGCGTCAGCCGGCAAGCGGGGAAGATGTCTAATTCGGAAGGTATTCATACAATGGATCATATAAATAATACTGAACAGATCAGCGGCTGCGAAGATTTTCGCTCGCTGATGCCTAACTACCTTGATGGAAGCCTTTCGGCCGGCCGAAAGCTTCTGCTTGAGGACCACTCCAACGAATGTGTTCCATGCCGCCGCGAATTGAAAGAACGGCGGACGATGGCGAATGCGAAATCGGCGACTTATGTTGCCCCGCGGCACACCGGGAAGGCTTCCGCAGCCAGGGGAGCGAGCCGGTGGCCGGCGGCACGCGTCGTACGATGGGCGGTGCCCGCGGCACTTGCTCTCGTTATTGCAATCGGCGGATTGTTCGCGTACGAGCGGCTCGACATCTCGGGTACCACGCTTGCGGCAACGATCGAGTCTGCCGATGGCGAAGTATTTCTGGCTTCGGACATCCAGTTCCATCAGCTTGCAGCGGGCGAACAGTTACTCAAGGGTCAGCGGGTACGGACTGCGAAAGGCTCCACGGCCGTGCTAAAGCTGTCGGACGGCTCGACGATCGAGATGCGTGAGCGGTCGGAATTCTACATAACGGAGAACATGCGAGGCGTGACGATCCAGCTCGAGCGCGGTGACGTCATCGTTGAAGCAGCAAAGCAGCACAATGGCCGCCTTTATGTTCAGACTCCAGATTCGCTGGTCTCAGTAAAAGGAACCATCTTCGCGGTCGAGAGCGGTACGAAGGGTTCGAGAGTCTCGGTAGTTGAGGGAGAAGTTGAAGTCAGCCACGGCGGAAAGAATGAGACGCTGCTTCCGGGCGATCAGGCGACTACGAAGCCTGAACTCGATAAGACATCGGTTGAAAAGAATGTGGCGTGGAGCCGAAAAGCGGCTAAGTATTCGAGCCTTGTCTCCGAGCTCGCGAAACTGCGGAAGGATGTCGCAAAACGAGCCGTGCTTCCGGGTGTAAGAACATCTTCACGCTTTCTTGATCTCGTCCCTGAAAACACAGTCTTCTTTGCGGCCCTGCCAAACCTGAGCACAACGCTAGGCGAATCGCAGCGGGTCATGCAGGAGCGTATCAAGCAGAACCCGGCGTTGGCCGAATGGTGGAAAGGTGAGAAGGGCCAGGGAATGGATCCTAAGATCCTTGCTCGGATTCAGGAATTTGGTTCGCAGCTCGGCGAAGAGATCGTCGTGTCGGCTGAGATGGACGCGAAGGGTGAGCCGAATGGCGTCCTCGTACTTGGCGAATTGAAGAACGCAGCCAGCTTCCGAACATATCTCGAAACCGAGGCTGCGCGGATCGCAAAAGAAGGCGGCGAGATGCCGAATGTCCGGGTGATCGAGGATCCGCTGACGGCGAACGTAGCACCGGCGGCTCCTGCCAAAGTCGGCGATAAGAAGACCGATCTCCTTGTCTGGATCAACAACGATACATTCGCGGCATCACCGCAGATCGAGACTCTTCGTCGACTCGCGAATACGATGAAGGATCCGGCAGCAAATGCTTTTGTTAACTCTTCGTTCCATCAGCGGATCGGTGAGGTGTACAGAGAGGGTGCAGGGCTTTTGGTTGCGGCTGACCTTGAGAAGATAGTTGCGCAGGCGGTTGCCAAAGATACCGCACCCGGTGCTGAGCGTCGCCTCGAAGGATTCAAGCAGCTCGGCGTGATGAACATCCGCCACTTTGTCGTCGAGCAGAAAGAATCGCAGGGCAAGACGCTGACCAAGGCTGACCTGACGTTCAGCGAATCGAGCCGCGGTGTGGCTTCGTGGTTAGCGGAACCGGGTTCGATGGGGGCTCTCGATTACATCTCGAATGAAGCGAACGTTGTCACCGCTTTCGTCGTGAAGAATCCAGCGCTTTTGGTGGACGATCTGCTCGGTGTTTTCGACGCCGTCGATCCGGAGTTGCGACGTCAGATGCAGGAAATGGAGAAGCAGCAGGGCATCGACATTCGCAACGACTTTGCAGCTCCGTTGGGCGGCGAATTCGCGTTCGCGATGGACGGTCCAATACTGCCGACGCCGTCTTGGAAGATAGTCCTGGAGGTCTACGACGCGGTTAAGCTGCAGCAGAGTTTCGAACGGGTCGTCGAAAAGCTCAACCAGTTCTCGGCGCTGCACGGAAAAGGAAAGGTAGCGATCGAAAGCAGCCAATCCGGCGCCGGTACATTTTATGCGATGAGGTCGTCTGAGGGGGGATTCGAAGTTCATTACACGTTCTCGAACGGATATATGATTGCTGCTCCGAGTAGGGCGCTTCTTGAAAAGTCCCTGAACCTTAGGGACGCGGGCAGCACTTTGCTTACCTCGAGCCGGTTTATGAGTTCGTTGCCGCAGGACGGCAATACGAACTTCTCGGCGATCTTCTATCACGATCTCGCTTCAATCGTCGGGCCGCTTGCCCAGAAGATGAAGAACGTCGGCGGAAGCGAGGCGACGAAAGATCTTCCTTTGTCTTCGATCGATGCGAATGCACCTCCGACCCTTGCATATGCCTATGCACAAGGTAACCGGATCACGATCGCGGCGAATACCGAAGGCGGCCCGTTTGGCTTGAGTCCGGCAAATCTGATCGGCCTACCAAATTCATTTGAAATGCAGAACATTTTAATGAACGCAATGGAGGAGAGAGACGTACAGCCAAAGAGTGAGTAAACTTGCAACAAATTAGCTCTAAGACCGACGGACGGCTCTCAGCGTCCGTCGGTTTTTGGCGTATCGATAGGCGACTCTTTGAAAACCGACACCGATCGGTTCAGCATCGGAGGTCGGGGCGTTGAATCGCTTAAGGCATAGATTAGATAGAGGCTCGCTTCTTTCGAATGTTATCGTCCACATTAGCTTCGCGTCCGTTCGAGATTGAAGAATGCAAGTCGAATCAAAATCAAACGAGGCAGACATTTTCAGCGGCTGCAGCAACGGCACCCTTGATGTTTCAATAAGCCATTCTCTAGACCCGTCTGGGAGAAGTTGGGACGAAAGCAAAGGCGACCGTCATTTGCATATTTGCATTAACGATGACGATTTACATTCGATCGCGTCGGAAATGTTTAACTTTGTAGTTGGGAATCCACCAGAAACTGATAGATACGTTTTCAAGAATTGGAAAGATAAGGAACCGCAAATAGTGCTAGCGTTTCCTATGTTAAACCGAATAGATCAAATGTATGCGGACGCTCTTTTTTACGCTGATGAAGTCAGCTTGTTGCGTGACGAATGTGCCAAACTAGAATCATTCACGAATAATACAGCTGCGAATTTAGGTTTGCGCAAACTGATTTATAGTTGCGATGAAGCTCTTAAAGCAGGTCTCTGTTTAGGCTTGTGGTGTGATTGAAAGCACGTTAAGCATTATCAATGGATGTGACGGCGCAGGCAGTTAAATAAAATCGTATGGTGATTTCCACATGACCAGCGTCATTGAATTAAAGGATCTTTCCGTCATGTTCGGAAAGCGATCGATCCTGAATTCTCTTAACGGAGAGCTGAACGGGCGTGCGATCGGCCTGCTCGGACCGAACGGCGCGGGCAAGACGACGCTGATCAACACGCTGCTCGGCTTTCATCGGCCTACGAGAGGAACGGCCCGGATACTCGGTCACGACATTACTGCGGATGCGAACCGCGTCCGTTCGCTGGTCGGCTATATGCCGGAGAGCGATTCTTTCATTGCGAAGACTTCCTGCATACACTTCGTCCGGCTGATGGCGGAGCTCTCGGGGATTCCCGGTAGGCACGCGCTCGAGCGGGCGCACGAGGCATTGTTCTACGTCGGACTCGGAGAGGCCCGATATAGGCAGGTGGAAACGTATTCGCTCGGAATGAAGCAGCTTGCAAAGCTCGCACAAGCCATAGTTCACGGGCCTAAGCTCATCATTCTTGACGAGCCGACGAACGGTCTCGACCCGCCAACCCGAAGTCGTATGATCTCGCTTATTCGGCAGATACGCGACGGAGGAAAAGCTCGGATCTTGTTGTCGTCGCATCTGCTTCGCGATGTCGAGGAGTGCTGCGACGAGATCCTTGTTCTGAAGGATGGGAACATCGCGGCGAACTGCAATCTCGAGGAAGAACGAAAAGCGAATCGGAAGTTCATCGAGCTTGAGACCCGCGGCGGCGATCGGTCGGCCTTTGCTCACTCGATCGGCGAACTCGGCTGCGAATATGCGCTGACGGGCGAGCGTCGGATGAAATTGATAATGCAGGAGTCCACGGAGATCAGCGACCTATATCGACTCGCTCTGCGGCACGGTGTGCAGGTCAGGCGACTGAACTACAAGCGCGATTCGCTCGAAGATATCTTTCTGAAGGCAATGGAAAACGGAAACGCGGCGGCAGAAAGGAGCGAAAACAATGGCGGTTTATGAGCAATTGTATGGCGCCTACGAAGGAGTGCCGCAATCCGCGTTGTCGCGATTTCTCGTGATCCCGCGATACGCCTTGCGCGACATCTTCAAGTCGAAGCTTGTCACCGGGATGTTCCTCGTGTGCTTCGTCTATCCGCTGATCGCTGCGATCCTCGTTTATCTGCGTCACAACGTCAACGCGGTCGCGATCCTGCAGATCGACATTCTCGAACTTATCCCGATCGACGGTTCGTTCTTCCGAACGTTCATGCAAATTCAGGGCGCGTTCGCGTTTCTTCTCACAGTACTCGTTGCTCCGCCGCTGATATCACGCGACCTATCGAACAACGCGCTTCCGCTCTACTTGAGCCGGCCGCTTTCTCGCACCGAATACGTGCTGGGCAAAGGCACAGTGATCGCGGCCGTGCTATCGCTCGTTACATGGATCCCGGGGCTGCTGATCTTTTTCTTTCAGGCGTCCTTGGCTGGCACGGGTTGGCTCTGGCGAAATTACTGGATCGCGGGTTCGATCTTCCTCGCCTCCGCAGTCTGGATTGTCTTGCTCGCGCTTATTGCACTCGCGATCTCCGCGGTAGTCCGCTGGCGTGTCGTCGCGAGCGGTGCAATGCTCGGGATCTTCTTTGTGCCGGGAGCGATGGCCGAGATCATCAACAATCTTTTCCTTACGCGGTACGGCTCGCTCGTTAGTTTGTGGGCGACGATGAACAATGTGTGGGCTGGATTGTTTTTTCTTTTTGACCGGAACTCGGGGAGCGTCCAAGGCACGGTGACGAACCCGATCTATGACAAACAGCTTTTCAACATCATCCTACTCGAACCGCCGCTTTGGGCGGCATGGGCAGTGGTCGCCGCGGCTGGGTTGATCTGTGTTTGGATCCTTTCTCGCCGTGTGCGCGCATATGAGGTGATCAAATGACCACCAACTTAGCGGCAAAAGCTGAGGCTGTATCCAACGGGCACGCCGTGCTCGAACCGCTGCCGGCCGACAGAAAGATCGTTTTCGAAGGCGTATCAAAGTTCTACGGCGAGGTGCTCGGAGTAAACCGTGTGAACCTCGAGGTCTCTCCCGGGATCACTAGCCTCGTCGGGCCCAATGGATCGGGCAAAACGACCTTGATGAACTTGATGGCCGGGCTTTTGCGTCCGACGACCGGGCGGATCAGCGTTCTTGGTGTGTCCCCGAACGAGCCGGAGCTGTTGTTCGACCACGTCGGGTATTGCTCGCAGTTCGACTCATTTCCGCGTGGAGCAACGGCTAGGGAGTTCGTCGAGTTTTACCTTCGTGTCCACGGATATTCCCGGCAGAGAACCGCCGACATGGCGCACGCCGCACTCGAGCGGGTCTCGATGACGGAAGCAGCCGACCGCAAGATCGCGGGGTTCAGCAAAGGGATGCGCCAGCGCGTCCGGCTCGCACAATCGATCGCCCACGATCCGTCTGTCCTCATTCTGGACGAGCCGCTCAACGGCCTCGACCCGATGGCTCGTGCGGAGATCATCGGTTTGTTTCGCCGACTCGCCGACGCCGGGATGCACCTCATCATCTCCAGCCACATTCTCCACGAGGTGGATATGATGTCAGACAGCGTCGTGCTGCTTCATAACGGATACATCGTAGCCGAAGGAGAGGTCCACGGGGTTCGAGACGAGATCGGGGAACACCCGATACAGATCCTTGTCCGCTGCGACCGGCCGCAGGCGCTGGCCGCCCGGCTTTTCGAGCACGACCACATCGTCGAGGCCCGAGTACACGATGATCGGGGCGGTCTTTTCGTGAAAACGCGTCGGCCGGATGAGTTCTATCTTCTATTGAATACCGTGATCGTCGAACAAAACCTTGCGGTCGAATCGGTGGGCCCGGTCGATGACGACCTGAATGCCGTATATCAATATCTGATCACCTCGGAAGGAGGTCAGCACTGATGAGCACATCACCTACTGAGAACGAGATGCAGCAACCTTCGCTTAGCGTTCACGGAACCGGTTACCATGGATGGGCGTTGTGGATGCGCCAGACGCTCGCGATCCTTCAGCTAGAACTGGTGAAAAACTTCTGGGGACGACGAGCGTTGCTGCTTTATCTGATCGCCGCACTTCCCGTTGCGTTGGTTTCCATGCTTTCCCTGCTGCCGCCGGACGCGGACGAGATGCGGGAACTCGGCCGGCTGAGCCAAGTCTTTGCTGCGATCTACGGAGGGCTGATCCTTCGCACCCTGATATTTTTTGGTTGCGCGTGGGTCTTTATGAATTTGTTTCGCGGAGAGGTCGTCGATAGGAGCCTGCATTACTATTTCCTTTCTCCAGTGCGGCGCGAGGTCCTCGTGGTCGGTAAGTATCTATCGGGGCTGATCGCGACGATCATTCTCTTTGGTTCCGCGACGGCAGCCTCGATGCTTATCCTGTTCTATGGGCTTCTTCCCGCCGAGGCGTCAGCGTATTTTCTCAGCGGGATCGGAGCCCGGCATCTGCTTACGTACGTCGGCGTCACGATCCTCGCGTGCATCGGATACGGGGCTGTCTTCCTGATCGTCGGTCTCTTTTTTCGGAATCCGATCGTTCCCGCATTGCTGCTCTACGGATGGGAATGGTTGAATTTTCTCTTGCCGCCCGGCTTGAAGAAGATCAGTGTCATTCATTACCTCCACTCGCTGGTCCCGGTGCCATTGAGCGAAGGTCCGTTCGCAGTACTGGCCGAACCGACGCCAGCGTACCTTGCTGTACCCAGTCTTTTTATTTTTACCGGTGTCATCATCTTTCTCGCCGGCTTACATATTCGCCGAATGGAGATCAGCTATGCGGGTGAATAGTCTTCGTTCGTCAATATCGATCTTCGGATTGATCTTGTTGTCGCTCGCATGCGGCGGCCCCGGCGACGCTAGCCTCGATGGAACTACGGAGGGCATACCGCAACTGACCGACGAAGTTATTCGACAAAGGCTAATCGGCGTGCGTTTCGGGCCGATCCCCGAAGAATCAGGCGCTTCCGAGGCGATCAGCTGGAGATTCTTTGAAGATGAGCCGAAGGAGATCACCATCGTAGAAAAGAACATCCACGGAAATTCCGCGACGGTGCTGCTAGACATCAAGACCACGTCCGGGCCCCGCACTCGCGATCCGCGACAACTTGCCGGCCAGATCCGCGTGGAATGGCAACTGGAATCGGGAATGGTGCTCCGGCGATGGGAGGTTGTGAGGACCGAGAACATCTCCGTGAAGTACAAAACTCTCCCGAAGCCACCCGCCACACCGTTACCTGTTCAGGAATAGAAAAGCGGGAGTGAATTTCAGAGTCGACGCGAATGACACATCCGCGGAACCCCACGCGCCCCTCGAAGTACTGCGAAAAAATTCGCGATTCCCCAGCCTGTAACCCCACCGCGTGCAGTATATAGCTTCAATGCAGATGGCATTGGAATTGCTCCTATACTGCTAAGAGGACACATATATCTGCGTTGAGACGAGCAGTCCGGATCTCAATGCAAAGCGCAACTTGTGGGAGACAAGGCAGTCACAAGTGAATATGACGAGGGCCAGATGCGGTCGTTCACGCGGGCCGTACTTGACGATCTGCAAGCTCTGGAACAGATGCTTGCTAACGGACAGATCGAAGAGGACGTCCGGCGCATAGGAGCTGAGCAGGAACTGTTCCTCGTAGATTCGTCGCTTCATCCGTCCCCGATAGTAAAGGAGGTCATCGAGCAAGCCGGAGATGGACGTTTGACCACGGAGATCGGCCGATTCAATCTCGAGGCAAACCTGACGCCGCGAACGTTTTCCGGCTCGTGCTTGCGCGAGATGGAGATCGAGCTGGATGAAGTACTCGGCATCGTGAGAACCGCGGCGCAGAAGTTCGACTCCAGCGTTGTCCTTGCCGGTATCTTGCCGACGATCCAGCCATCGGATATAACGGAAGCAAACCTAACGCCTAACCCTCGATATCACGAGATCAACCGGGTCGTCACCATGCTTCACGGTAAAGATCGTCATATGAGCATTAAGGGCATTGATGTACTTCAGCTAACGCTTCAGGACACCTTCATCGAATTTTGCAACACCAGTTTTCAGGTTCATCTTCAGGTCGGGGCTGTTGAGTTCTGCAAGTACTACAACTGGGCTCAAGCAATATCGGGACCGGTTCTCGCTCCCGCCGTGAACTCACCGCTGTTGTTTAACCACCGCTTATGGCACGAAACGAGGCTCGCCCTTTTTCAGCACGCGACGGACACTCGTTCCAGCATACAGAAGGAACGCAACCAAACGCCTCGAGTTAACTTTGGGGACCGTTGGGCAGGTGAATCGATCCTGGAAATACTGCACGAAGATGCGGTGCGCTTTCGCATCTTGCTCACTCAAGAGATCACCGAAGATTCATTGGAAATGGTTGCGAATGGAGGCGTTCCTCAGCTTCGTTCGTGGCGACTGCACAACGGCACGATTTGGCGTTGGAACCGTGCCTGCTACGGCCTTGTTGACGGTCGTGCCGGATTGCGGATCGAAGCTCGATACCTGCCATCGGGTCCGTCGGTTGCGGATGAAATGGCGAACGCTGCCTTTTTCCTAGGATTGATGACTTCTTTGCCCGAGGAATTCGGTGACGTAACAAAGCTAATGTCCTTCGATTCCGCAAAGACCAACTTTTTCAACGCCGCACGTTATGGCCTTGATTCGCAGATCATTTGGATCGACGGAAAAAGCCGTAGAGCCAGCCGGCTGATCCTTGAAGAATTGCTGCCTAGGGCAAGGCGGGGTTTGGAGATGGCCGGGATCGATGGGGCCGACAATGAACGTCTATTGGGAATTCTCGAGAAGCGAACGCGCTCGGAGAAGACAGGCGCCAAATGGGCGATGGATTCGCTCGAGCGTATGGACAAACGAGCGAAGGCCAATGTTCGAATGAGGAGCCTTACAGCAGCCATGAAAGCAAATCAAGAAGCGTCCCTGCCGCTGCATGAGTGGCAACTTGCCGAAGTTCCGAAGCAGCCGGATTGGATAGACAATTACAAAACCGTTGAGCAGTTCATGTCGACCGATCTTTTCACGGTTCGGCCGGAGGACCTTGTCGATCTGGCAGCATCCCTGATGCACTGGAAACACGTGCGGCATGTTCCGGT
>JAQSDP010000492.1 GCA_029945985.1 bacterium
TTCTCGGTAAGCAGCGCCGCCCGTCGCTCAGTATCCAGGAAATGAGAATTGCCCCCATCGATTATTAGATCCCCGGGCTCGAGCAGCGGTATGAGCCCGATGATCACCGCATCGACGATCGGCCCCGCGGGAACAAGCAGCATTATCTTCCGAGGCGAGTCGAGTCCGGCAACGAACGATGGCTGATCCTCTGCCGACGCAACGCTGAACTCCTTTCCTTCCTCTACCAGCAGCAGGCGTTTTGCGGCATCGAGGTCATAACCCAGGCACGAAAAACCGTGCTCGGCCACGTTTAGCAGAAAGTTGCGGCCCATCGTCCCCAGGCCGATCATCCCGAATTGAGCTTTAGACATTGCCAACCATGGTACACAAAGTCGTGGTTGGAGACTATCTGTTATTGAGCCTTCGTCTAGCTGACCGACATAATGGCTGATATCGTTTGCGGTCTATCATCAAACTTGACGAGTTTACCTCGCGTGTTCAATTCTTAACAAATGCTTTCCCTTCTCGACGCCATTCGCCCCACAACCATCATTGAACCATCAAAACTTCGTTATCATCTCGGGCTAGACATCACCATTGTATCGGAGACATTCCAGCACACCGGGAGCTTCAAGTTCCGTGCCGGTTACAACGTAGCGATCAATGTTCCCAACGATTCGATCCTTACTGCCTCCTCAGGTAACTTCGGTCAGGCGATCGCCTACGCATGCAAGTTGACCGGAAAGAAGTGCACTGTGGTGATGCCCGAGACTTCGGCGAAAGTAAAGATCGACGCTGTGCGATCGTTCGGAGCAACTGCCGACCTTATCGATGTTGCGAAAATTGGGCGTGCCGAACGCGTTGCGCAATTGAGCGAAGAAATGCCCGAAGCGTACATCGCATCGCCCTACGATGATGAGTTCGTGATCGAAGGAAATTCAACTCTCGGAGATGAGATCGCGGATAGAAATTTCGACGCGGTTATAGTACCGGTTGGCGGCGGCGGGTTGATATCGGGCACGATCCGTTCGTTTTGCCGCAGCGGCGTAATGACGGAAGTCATCGGAGCCGAACCCCTGCTCGGAAATGACGCTTCTCGATCTTTCAAAGCCGGCGAACTCATCGCCAATGAATCCGAACCGAAAACCATAGCCGACGGCGCCCGAACCGTCTCGCTCGGCAGCCTCAACTGGCCGATCATCAAGTACGGTGCGAAAGATTTTATCGAAGTATCAGACGAAAAGATCGCTGAGGCGGTAAAGCTCTACTTCGGCCTAGTTAACTTAAAATCCGAACCCACCGGAGCCCTCTCACTTGGAGCGGTTCTGGAAAATCGACAGAGATTTGATGGAAAGAGGATCTGCGTGATCGTGAGCGGCGGAAACGTCGATCCCGATATTTATCGAAATTTGATCTAGCTCTTCTCTCTTCGTGTTCCTCCGGTTCTTCCGGTTCTGTGGTAAAAAAGAGTGCCAATTCCAGACCGTTACAATAAGAAGAAAAACATTAACCACAGAACAAAATGAAGCGGAAGAACAAGACGGCAGAGGCAGGAATGACTACTTTTGTTTCTTTCGATAGATTCCCGAAAAAGTCACATTCACCCCGCCGCATTTGAGATTGTCGGCGACGATCAGATAACGGCCAAGCAGCCGCATCGTCGCCTTGCAATCATATTCGTTATCGCCGTCGGAATAGTCGATCACTCCATTCTTCGGCTCATACCGACCATCCAATTCACCGACGTGAACATTGCCCGGATTCGCACCTACCCACGAAGCGTTACCCGTCACATTCAAAAATCCCGGAAGTTTGTTCGCGGTGAACTCGATGCTGTTGTCGCCATATGTCCATTCACCAAGCCACGTCCTTTCCAACGGATCTCCGAACAAGTTATTGAACCGTAGGTCAGCCGTTTTGATCCAACCGACGGTCGGCCGCCCTGACGTTGGCGCGTACCATGCGCACGAATAGTCACCAAAAGACCGGTTCACTATCAGCTCATCGCCGCCGACCACAAATGCCTTCCTTTGGCACATCCCGGGCTCGGGACACTCATCTCTATCGTCGTTGTAAAAGTATGCCTTTGCGGCTCGACCGCCGTTAGCCACAGTGATCCTGAAGGTCTGCGAGTCGCGAGTGAAGAATCCGTCGCGGCACCAATTCTCGGGATTTCCGGGCATCTGCGCGACAGCCAACCCCGCAAACAGCGCGACCGAAATGACTCCGACAAGTACTCTCATCATTAATTACGGATCTCTTCGACGAACGTCACTCGGTTGATCTCGTGGAGCGTAGTATGGCCCGAAAAGACCTTCTTGACTGCTGATTCTCGGAGTGATGAAAGTCCTTCCTTCTCAGCCTGTCGACGGATCTCTGACCCCGGACGGCGTTCGATGATCATCTCGCGGATGGCGTCCGACATATCGAGAAGTTCATGGATCGCAGTTCGCCCGCGGTATCCGGTGTGATTGCAAGCGTCGCAGCCGACGTAGCGGAAGAACTCTCGGCTGGCTACGTCTTCGGGCCGCAATCCCGACGCGTAAAGGTCTTCTGCGGTCGGCTCATAATGCCGTTTACAGAAATGACAAAGTAGTCGCACGAGCCGTTGTGCCAGCACGCAGTTGAGCGAAGACACGAAGTTATAAGGCTCAACGCCCATGTTCAGGAACCGCCCGATCACGTCGATCACGTTGTTCGCGTGGACCGTCGTGAACACAAGGTGGCCCGTCAACGCCGACTGGATAGCGATCTGCGCCGTTTCTTCATCACGGATCTCACCTACCATGATCTTGTCCGGATCGTGACGCAAGATCGAACGCAAGCCGCGGGCGAACGTCAAACCCTTCTTCTCGTTCACCGGGATCTGCATTATCCCCTGCAGAACATACTCGACAGGATCCTCGATCGTGATGATCTTGTCTTCGTCGTTGCGGATCTCGTTGAGTGCGGCGTAGAGCGTCGTCGTTTTACCCGAACCCGTCGGCCCGGTCACGAGCACCATTCCGTACGGTTCCTTAATATATAGCCTAAATCGCTTGAGATCTTCCGGATCGAATCCGACAACATCGAGCGATAGGTTCTTGAACTCCTCTGAGATCTGCTCCTTATCAAGGATACGGATCACGCAATTCTCGCCAAACGCGGACGGCAATATCGACACACGAAAATCAACCGTTCGTCCCTTGTATCGAACGCGAAAACGTCCGTCCTGCGGTACACGCCGCTCGGCGATATCCAACTCCGACATCACTTTGATACGCGAGATCAGCGTTTGGTGATATGCGATATCGATCGGGTCGACCTTGCGATAAAGCGCTCCGTCAATGCGGAACTTCACGTGAACGTCGCGGTCGCCAGCTTCGATATGAATATCCGACGCTCTCGATTCCATCGCGTTGTACACGATGGTATCGACCAGTTTAATGATTGGCGACATATCCGAATCCGTCGCCAGCCGGTCGAGGTCGAGCACCTCTTCACCATGCTCGGTTTCCTTTACGAGCGAGATCTTAAAGCCCGACGCCGCTTCCTGCAGCACACGCTGCGTAGCGTCGCCACGCTTGAGGATCACGTCGATCGCACCCTGCGTGGCTACGTACGGCACGATTCTTACGTCGAGCGCATTCTCAAGCTCGTCGAGCACCTCCAGATTCGACGGGTCCGCCATCGCCGCGTGCAGATTGCGTCCCTCGCGACGCAGCGGCACGAAATGGTTCCGCAGCATCGTATCGACCGGGATCTTCGCCAGCTCTTCGTAGTCGATCGGCGACGCCTGGTCCGGCGGGAGCAGATCGATATACGGCAGCCGATACCGCTTCGCCAACTGTTTCGCCTCGACCACCTCAGGCGGCTCATTCTCGATAAAGTCCGAAAGCTCAATTCGCGGTGAGGACGTATTCGTTGTCGTGGTGTTCATAGAAATCTATCTTCGTCCTCTTCCGCCCATCGGCCCGGCGGAGATCGTTTGAATGATCGGCAGATAGATGGCGAGCAGGATCGCGAGGACGATCGCGGCCATCACAACCAGGATAAGTGGCTCTAGCAGGGTCGTCAGTTGTTCAAGCTTCACCTCGGCCTCGGCGTCGTAGAATGAGGCGACCTCGTCGAGCATTTCACGAAGACTTCCCGAACGCTCGCCGATCCCGATCATGTCCAGGCCGAGCGCCGGGATCCAGTTGGCCGTCTCAAGGGCTTCCGTAAACCCGCGGCCCTCGCGGATCATGGGCAGCACCGCGGCACTCCTTCGCCGCAGCTCAAGATTATTGAGCGCCTGAGAAGAGATCTCCCACGAATCCGGCACCGTGATACCGCCCGATAAAAGTGTCGAGAGCGAACGCGCAAGCTGTGCGGTAGCCATCTGCTTTATAAGCGTTCCCGCGACCGGGAGTCTGAGAAGCAGCCGGTGCAGTGCAAGCCGTCCCGAATCAGTTCGAAGCCAGATATAAAGGGCTACCGCCGAGATAATGATCAACGGCAAGAGCCACCAAACGTTCGACGCCACGGTCTTCGAGACCCACAAGACGGCAAGCGTGATCGTCGGCAAGGTGCGGTTGGCGCTCAAGCTTGTAAAGAGGTCCGACATGCGCGGGACAATGTAGAGCGTCAGGAACGCGATCATGAGCGTCGCCGCAGCCAGCAGAAACGCAGGGTACGCCAAAGCCCCGCGGAGCTTCCTGGCCACACCGACGCTTCGCTTCAAATACTCGACGTATCGTTGAAGCACATCATCCAGCGCACCTGATTTTTCACCGGATAGTATCGACGCGGTGTAGATCTTCGGGAAAATGCCTTGAGATTCGAAAGCAGTCGAAAGCGGAAGTCCGTTCTTGATCTTTTCCTCGACGTCGGCAAGCACTATACGCAGGTTTCCTGACTGCGATCGAGCCTTCAGCAAAGAGATCGCCTGAAGCACGGGGATACCGGCGCGAAGCAAAGCCGAAAGCTGTTGATTGAAGAGCAAGAAGTCGGACTGCTTAACCTTGCCCTTCGTAGACCCGCCGGGCAGAAACGACCTCAGCCCACTAGCTGCCGAAGCTACGTCAAAGACCCGGTAACCGTCGCGCTCAAGTTGGAAGCGAGCATCGGCCGCGCCGGTGGCCTCTACAATTCGGGTTATGATCTCGCCGGACGGCGTTCCTAAACGACAAACGAATTCAGCCATTTCAGATTCTCTAGAGAGGTGTCGAGCGAGGCCGGTCAGTCAGATTGACAGCGAATCCCTTTCGCCGGCTTTTACGAAGTATATCACGTAGGAAACAGGAAAAAGTTGCGTCTGAGGTTCGGCGTCGGAAATTTTTGAGGCTAAACAACTTAACGACTCGATCATTCATCTCATAAATCTTGCGGAACTTGTATCTGTTAACTAGAATTTAGTTATCCGACCTGGAGAACATTATGGTATCACGGGGTTTTGAGTTGCGAGGCCTGCGGAACTTCTCGGCTGGGCTGGCAATGTTGTGCGTATTCTCGATTGCCGCGGCATCCGGAGCGATCGCTCAAACCCCGAAGCCTACTGCAACACCCGACGTAGATGTCGACCCGAAGAAGATCGACGTGAAGACCGACCTCATCACGCTGACTCTGACGGTTACCGACCTTTATGGCAGATACGTTTCCGGACTTACCAAACAGGCTTTCACGATCCAGGATGACGGCAAGGACCAGGAGATTACGTTCTTCAGCGACAGTGATGCACCGGCCTCCGTCGGCATACTCTTCGACGTATCCGGCTCGATGAGCGGCGATAAGATCGCAAAGGCCCGTAACGCTCTCGCAAAATTCATCAACACCAGCCACCCGTCGGACGAATATTTCCTGATCGCCTTCAACCGCCGGGCCCAGCTCCTGCTCGACCGCACGCGCGACGGCGATGCCGTACTCGAAAAACTCACGCTGGTTCAGCCCAAGAACAACACCGCCCTGTACGACGCCGTCTACCTCGGCCTTGAACGCGTCTCCCGCGGCACGCACCAGAAGAAGGCCCTGTTGATCATCAGCGACGGCCAGGACAACGCCTCTCGATACAACTTCGGCGAGGTCAAGCGGCTTATGAAGGAATCCGACATCGTCACCTACGCCGTCGGCATTCTTGGCGGCGGCGATTCGTCGAGCCAGTCGGGATTGATGGGACAGGCGTTCCTCGACGAGTTGACGTCCGTTACCGGCGGCCGGGCATTCTATCCCAACGGCGACGCCGAACTCGACGAGATATTCGAACGCATAGCTATCGAACTCCGGCATCAATACTCCATCGGCTACGCACCACCCGATTTCAAACCCGACGGAAAGTGGCACAAGGTCAAAGTTAAGGTAAAACCCCCACGCGGTATTTCGCGTCTAACAGTCCGAAGCCGGGAGGGTTATTACGCCACCCCGTTTTCAGAACTTCAATAGGCTAAACTCAGATAGATGAAAGTAAAGGCTCTTGTTTCCGTATCGTTCGTTTTTGCACTCTTCGTTCTGGCGGGTGCGATGTCCGTTTCCGCTCAGGATACGACAGCGACTCCTTCGCCCACTCCGCGTCCCGCTGCAACCCCGCGGCTTGAAGATGAGGAGGTGGTCATTGAAACCGAACTCGTAAACATCAGTGTCCGCGTCGTCGATCGCAACAACCGTCCGATCAATAATCTGCCTCAGTCCGACTTTAAGATCTACGAAGACGGCGTTCTTCAGGAGATCGGGTTCTTCTCAAAATCCGAAGTTCCGACGAACTACTCGCTTCTCGTCGACAATTCCGGCTCGCTCCGGCAGCAGATCGAACAGGTCATCGAGGCGGGTAAATATCTCGTAGGATCCAACCGCAAGGACGACGAAACTGCCATCATTCGCTTCGTCAGCTCGGACAAGATCGAGGTGCTTCAGGACTTCACCAAGAGCAAGACCGACCTCAACGACGCTCTCGACAATATGTATATCGAGGGTGGTCAAACGGCGATCATCGACGCTGTTTACTTGGCCGTTGAGCGTCTGAATCAAGGCAGCACACCTCAGAAAGATCTCGACCGAACCCGCCGGGCTATTGTGCTGGTCACGGATGGGGAAGACCGTTCGAGCTATTACAGCGAGACTCAGCTTCTCGAACTTCTGAAGGAATCCGACGTGCAGATCTTCGTTGTCGGGTTCGTCAAAGCACTGAGCGACGACAAAGGCTTCATCTCAAAGAGTCCGCAAGGCAAGGCAAAATCCTTCCTTGAACGACTCGCAACGTCGACCGGCGGCAAGTCTTACTTCCCCGCCAGCCCATCCGAAATGACGACGATCTCAAAGGACATCGCCGCTGAACTCCGCACTCAGTACTCGATCGGATACATCCCTTCGAATGATCGCAAGGACGGCACGTTCCGCAACATCCGCGTCAACATACCCGACGGCCCCGGCGCTGCAAAACGGATCGCCATAACCCGCGCCGGCCGCACCGCCGAAAAGGAAGGCGCACCGCCCAAACTCAACTAACCGTCATCTAAATGCATAAGCGAAAGGCCCCGATGTTCGGAGCCTTTCGTAATCCAGATTCTTATCCCGAGAACCGCCGGTCCTATCAAACTTACTTATTCTTGATCTTGATCGCCTTTGGCTTTCCATTGATCATTGTCCGATAGATACCGGCCCAGTCGGTTAGCTCCTCGGTTTCGTCCTCGGTCTCAATTCCCATTGCAACCGAGATCGCGAGATACTTTCCACGGAAGCCGTCTCTTTCGATGCCGACTCCTGTTATTGGCAGTAGGCCCACCGGAATCATCGGATCCATTGAAGCTCCGTCATTACCGGTTTCGATAACCGTAAGCAAGCCCTTCATCTTCCCGGGATAACCAATGTAGATCCCGTCGACCGGATCGACATACATGTTATTAGAGTCGATAGCTCCGGTACGGGCCTTAAATGCAACTCTTCCATCTGATGCGGCCACAAAGGATGCGGCACGCCACCTTGGTTCTTCGGCATCTTCTTCACTACTACCCGTACCCGGTGCCTTTCCTGAATATCCCCAGAATACGAAATCGTCAAAATCTTCGCTCGTCGCGACCTGGTCGGCCGTTCCTTCGCGAAGGTCGTAAACGAAGATCCCTTGATTGACCGGAACCTCTCTCATTTGATACCAGCGGTTAGCCGTGGGATCAAAAATGCTGCCGCCTTCCTCGCTGTTGCAGAATTCCAGCAAGTCTTTGTTGCCATCCTCCGGACAGTAGAGTCTGAGCGTTTTCATTTCGGTGCCCCAGGCGGCCCAGAACGAGATATACCTGCCGTCGAACGAAAGAGCCTCGCCGATCCGGCTCAGCTGTCTTTCGGTTCCGGCAAGCACGGCTCCGATCTCCGCAATCGGCGTAAGCGTTGCCGCAGCCTCAATCGGTGCCACATAGATCCCGCCGTAGCTGGGATTGTCCTCATTATCGAGTCCGAGAAACGCGATCTGATCTCCCGCGATCGTCGGCGGTGCCGTCGATCCGAAATTAAGGTTCATACCGGCCGGGAGGTTTGGGATCTGCGTATCCGAACTCGCGATCATCTCAACCGGAGCAGTGCCACCGCCGGGAGTGTCGAGAACCCTGCGGAAAAAGATTCCGGTCTTTCCCACTCCGTTGACGGTAAAGTTGCCCTTAAATGCGATCGTCCCGTCGTCAGCAATTGTCGGTGCACCCGGGAAGACGTCGAATGGAAGTTCCGTAAATCCCGGAACTTCAAAATACTCGAATCCCGGTGCAAATCCTGCTTCGCCGCCCAGTTTTGACATAGCTGTTACGGCCGCGTGGGAACCCAGTTCCATATACAGTCCGGTCGTGCCGACTCGAGTCGTTTCGTCGCCGCCGAGGCTGAATTCACATACCGGCTTATGAATTCCACGAGTTGCCGGGAAATCTTCTTTCATCGCGATTCGCGGAATTGCGGGAAATTCTCGAAAAAGAGTGCCGAGGTTGTTTGGGTGCGGCACTAAGGCGTCGAGGTCAGCCACTGGGCGTATCGCTCCCCTGGTTCCTTTACGCAGATAAACTCCGGTCTGACGATTTCCGCCAGATCCTTCGCGTCCGGTACTCCGGGCCCTGAAAACGACCGTGCCATTTTCGTTTACTGACGGTTGACCGTAACTACTGAAATTAACGGTTGCGTTAGGCATCATCTGACCATTGTTAACGATCGCCTCCCATCCCAGGTCGGCCATCGGCAATCCGGTAACCGACGTTGATCGAATCGAGCTATTTCGTAATTGTTGTGCTTCTGATGGTGTCGTAAACCTTGAGACTAAGACTCCGGTGAAAAGCACCGCGGTCAATAGTAATAAAATTTTTATTCTCATTTTGGACCTTCCCTTTGACCTTCAACAGATCATGTAATGAGGGTAAGAGTCGGCTATGGTTCCTCGTTAAAAAGCTCTGAATCTTGCTGCCTAACGATCCTACCCACAACTCTTTCAATACCTTCATTTAACGAACAGGCAAGGCACATTCCCTCGACCCATCATTCAAAGTGACCAAAACCCCTTGCAAATAACACTCACTGCGGGTCATCGGCTTGGCTAACTCGATTAAGAGTGTGGATTATTCTGGGAACCGCGGAAACTTCAACAGTGATAGTTTGGATGAAAGGCAACCCGCCGGAGCAGCGGTCAGCCAGACGCCGCAGCCGGCAGGCCGATGCAAACGCCTGTACGCCGGCAAGGGGATGTTGTATGGACGTGACAACGGTCAGCCCAACCGGTCGTTGGGGGCTGCGTCCGTTGCCATTCGCACGGCCGGCGCTCGGCATGAGCCATTCGTTACCCCCTTCTCGCGGAGTGATTCGATGGTAGAATGCGCCGGCGACGCGAACGAGGACAAATATGAACAAGATGATTTCGTTGGCACTAGCTGTAGCCACGGTACTCCTGATCAGCGGGACCGCGGCCGCTCAGACTTCCACTCCTTGGGGCTACAACACCGGCTACGGCAATGTCTACGGTACCTACGGCCTTGCTCAGACGATGCAGAGTATGTACAACGTCGCCCGCGCACAAGCTCGCAATAGGGCTGAAGGCCAGGCAGCCGCCTCCAGTTCAAGTCAGCCCGCAACGCGATCCGCTCCGGCTCGAGTCGTACGCGATCACGGGAAATACGTTCCAGATCCCCGGTCGGACAATGCGACCGCGTTCGCCAATGCTCTCGGAGAAACCCCCGAAGAACGTGCCCTGATCAAACAGGTCTTCACCGCCACCAAAACCGCCTTCGACCAAGAAGCAGCAGCGAGAGGATGGAAGAATAACATTGCCGCGGGGCTCACCTTCTTCACCGTCGCCGCGATCAACTCTTATCACGACACAGGCGCTCCGAGCGAGGAAGCCGCAGCCGATTATTACAAGATAATGAACGCAACGCTCGACGAGATCCCCGAACTCGGACGAGCGTCGAACAAGGACAAGCAAGGCTTTAACGATATGGC
>JAQSDP010000493.1 GCA_029945985.1 bacterium
AGGTACATTTGTGCCAACCGGCGTATCTACTCCGGCCGACGGATCGTCATTAAGGAGGCGAGCAATATTCGTGCGTGCGACGCCGGCTACGGTCGTAAACCCTCCGCCGATCAACACTTTGGTATCAGTCTGTAGGGCGATAGCAAAAATGCCGGCACTGTCGGTACCGATTCCAATGCCGTTGCTGGGATAAAATGAATCTATCGAACCGTCGGTGTTCAATCTTCCAAAGCCGCGCCGGACTACTGTGCCGTCGTTGAGGGTAAACGAACCAACGAAGGCTATTTTCCCATCGGGTTGTAAAACTATTCCCGAGGCTCCGCCGCTCGTTGCTCCCGTGATAAATGATGGATCAATCGAGCCGTTTGAATTGAGTCGAACCAGCCCTATCTGCGCTGTGCCGTTGAATGAAGTGAAAGTGCCGCCCACCAGCGTCTTGCCGTTAGATTGAACCGCTACCGAAAAAACACTATTAGTAGGGCCGCTGCCAACATTGAAGGTAGTGTCGAGTGTTCCGTCGCTATTGAGTCGAGCCACATTATTCATTAACGGTGATGTCCCGACAACAAAAAAATTACCACCGAGAAGTATTTTTCCATCCGGCTGTAACGCGATAGTGGTTACGAAATTCGCAATACCACCTATGCTGCCGAGCGCGGAATCGAGTGAGCCGTCAGAATTGAGTCTTGCTATGCCGGAACAAAAAGTTCCATTTACCCTTCCGAAGGTACCCCCTACGAGAATTTTGCCGTCAGATTGGAGCACGATCGCATCGACCGACGTGTTGCCAACGTCTGGGGCAAATGATGAATCTCGCGAACCGTCAGCGTTCAAACGAACAAGGGCCACCTGAACATCATTGACAAGAAAGGACCCACCAACAAGTATTTTCCCGTCCGGTTGCACCGCGATGGCCTTTACACCACCACTATTGGAGGGAGGAAAGGCCATTATCGGCGAATTGAAAGATGTATCCGTTGAGCCGTTAGCATTGAGTCGGGCGATCTTATCGCGTCTCGAACCGTCGATAGTGATAAAGAATCCGCCGATTATGATCTTCCCGTCAGGCTGCACAGCTATTGTTCTGATCGATCCACTACTATCCGTAGGCTGAATATTGCCAGTATTGAAGCTCAGATCAACGTCCCCCGCTGCGGCGCGGACGACGGGCAGAGCCATGAAAAATACGGCCAACAATAGAGTGATCGAACATTTAACAGTAATTGATTTTTGAAATTTCATAGCTTCTCCTTGGTTTTGTAAATTACGGTATTTCCACGCTCTTGCGAGGGAACGTGCTGCCGCTGCTACGGTAATGACGCCGCGCGTATCGTTGTCGAGAATGTTTTTGCTCTTATTTCTCTGAACTCATTTAGTAAAAACTTCTTCATTTTTCTCTTATATTCAGCCGACCCTGACGTACTGAGCATCCTTCGATCAGGACATGCAGCGCAGTTAGTAGCTAACGGAATATCGTTGTCCGGCGATTTGAGCAGTGCTAAACTAGGACGCCGTTAAAAATGGCCTTTACGCTTAAAACCTTTCGGATTTAATTTCGTTTGCTGGACGAGATTAGCGTGAAGGTGTTACTGGAATACTTCGACCGAGATGAAAGTTCTCTGAAAATTTCCTGACATAGATTCTGTTCACACTTTATGAGTCGGTCCTTTCCCTACGAATTTTCCGGATTTACCCTTGATGCAGACGAGAGAGTATTGCTGCGAGACGGAGCTCGAGTGGCGTTACCCGAGAAGCCGTTCAACGTCCTGCGCGTTCTGGTCGAACGCTCCGGCCGGCTTGTGGGAAAGGAAGAGTTGATGTCGCTTGTCTGGGGAAATACGGCGGTAGAGGAGAACAATCTCGACAAGAGCATCTCCCGGCTGCGGCAGACGTTAGGCGAAGGTAAAGGAAGCGATAGCTGTATCGAGACAGTCCGCGGTCATGGATACAGATTCGTTGCTAGAGTAACGCAGTCCGGTTCTGATCGATCGTCGACAACTTCCCAGAATGGTCAGGTGGTACAGGCAGTCGCGGTCCTTCCGTTCAGAAATCTCGATCTTACGGACAAAGACCGATATCTTGGCGATGGATTAGCGGAAGAAATACTGAATTCACTTTCCCGTTCGAAGTTTTTAAGGGTGGCGGCTCGAACGTCAGCGTTTTCGTTTGCAGACAAGGATGTCACCGCCAGTCAGATCGGCAAGGCATTGGGAGTTTCGAGTTTGTTAGAAGGCAGCGTGCGCCGATCAGGAGGAAAGTTTCGCGTCCTCGCGAGACTGGTCAACGCTGAGGATGGACTGACGATCTGGTCGCAGAGTTACGACCGGAAGATCGAAGATATTTTCGACGTTGAGGACGACATCGCACTTGGAGTGTTCGCTGCTTTGGATATCGACCTCGTAACGGACGAGCGCTCAAATGTATTGAAGCGTCACACCGCTGACCCCGAGGCGTACATCCAGTATCTGAAGGGACAGTATTATCGCTGGAAAACGAACGGGCAGGAATTCGCTAAGGGCCTTCGTCACTTTGAGGAAGCGGTGAGGCTGGATCCCAAATTCGCTTTGGGATACTTCGGCATATCCACCTATTACGGGTACGGTGCGGCTTGGGGAATGCTTGGAATCGAGCCCGCGACGGCATGGAAGCTCGCCGAGGCGTCGGCCGCCCGAGCGATCGAGCTCGACCCTGCCTTGCCCGAACTCCGGCTTTCATTGGCGGCTTTTAGCCTGGTCAACTATCGCAAATGGGCCGAGGCAGGTGAGGAAATGGCATCAATTGCTGAAGCCAATCCTCGTTTTCCGGAGATTCACCATCTTTACTCGTTCTATCTCTTAACCCTCGGACGATTCGACGAGGCGATCGATGAGGCGAGAAAGGCGCTGGACCTTGATCCACTTTCGATGCTTTTCAGCCATTTTCTGGGATTAACCCTCTATATTGCGGGAAGAGATTCAGAAGCTATCAAGCAACTCCTTGAGTCGGCCGAGATCGATCCCGCCGATTCCTCTGCCCATAAAGTTCTAAGCGAGATCTATTTGAAAAACGGACAGTTTAATGATGCTCTGAATTCGATGAGGTCTGTGGCGTGGCTGACTCACGATGATGAAGCGGTCACATACCTGAAATCCATCGAGCCGGTTCCGTCAGATGTGTTAGATGCCGCCCGATGGCTCGGAAAACGACAGTTAGAAACATTACTCGAACTTCAAAAAGTTCAATATGTGCCGAAGATCTTTTTGGCTCGTCTAAATCTCATACTGGGAGAGGTGGATGTCGCGATGGAACAGCTTGAAGCCTCGCTCGAAGAACACAATGTGTTTCCACTCATGCTCAACGTCGACCCCTTTTATGAGCCATTGAGGTCACTTTCTGACTTTCAAAAACTTATCGCCGCTACGGGCAATCCATCATGGGTCAGTTGATGGTTTCGGAGATCTGATCGGGGGGCGGCATGGCGGCGACGGCGCCTTGGTCGGTGACCATCAGGGGGAATTCTTCAATTACCTGCTGATCGCAGAGGGTTTGCACCCAATAGGTACCGGCTTGAGGGAAGACCACATTGATGAAGAAGCTGACGTTGTCGGTAAATCCGCCCGGGGCGAGATCGATCGGTGTTGGCTGAGATGTGACGAGGAGATCGGCTCGGTTGGGCGAGAGTATGCGGACCTCGGTCTCATGGCTGCCCTCGCCGCGCCAGTGATTTATGACCGCGAACTTGATGAGTGAGACGGGCAGTTTCTCGACCATGATGTTTTGAAAGATCCCCATTATGGAGATCTTGTTGCCCATCTCGATGCGGACGTCGTCGCACATCAGCGTGTAGACCAAGTTCAAAGTTTGTGACTGCATTTGATTCCCTTCGAAAACGCCGAAAACCCGCCGCATTCCATTTGGTTCGATTTTTATCTTTCCAACCGAGCCGGTCAAGGTTTATACTCGAAGATATTCGAAACTGACACGATCCGGAAGCACCCCCCGCATCCGATCATATATTCCGACCGAAACGAGTAGGTTGTAGTGCTTACCTATATACTCATCACTTTGTGCCTTTCGCTCGCCGGCGTGGCGGGTCTGCAGATGATGTATCTGTTCTATCTCGACCGGCTGGATCGGGAAAGAAAGAAACGTCTGCACGAACTTGAGATCAGGTGCAAAAAGATGGGCAAGCGACTCGCTGATGCCGAATTTCGTATTGCCGAGCAGGAACAACTGATCGACGCTTTATACACCGAACCGGACGACGGCGAGGTCTGGGCGGACGTGCTCGATGACCGCTAGCCAACATCGAGCTCGGCGATGGTCGCTCCCCACCCGCCTGAGAATTCGTCGCCGGATTTGAACTTCCTTACGAAATTTGTCTCGCTTAACACGCTCCTCACGATCTCTCGCTGAACGCCGATCCCTTTGCCGTGGATGAGACGCACTACGCGAAAACCCTTCTTAAACGCCTCTTCAAGATATGCGATCGTCACCGCCTTTACATCTTTTGGACTAAAGGCGTGCAGATCGAGCGAGTCGGTGATCTCAAGTTCGAAAGGTTCGGGGAATGGATCGTCTGTTCGGTCACTACTCATGATGGTGGCAGCAAAGGCACCGAAAATGTGCCTTTATCGTGTGCGGGCGCTTTGATACTGAGCGATGTCTTCCGGCAGGGTAACTCTGAGGCGGCTCTTGTCGCGGAATACGACGAAGCGTTTGGGGTCCATCCGGCCCTCGGGGTGCCGAAGCGTCAGCGTGAATGTCTTGTTGTCGCCTTGGCCTTCTACCCTCAACGGCAACGTGCCCCAGACTTCGCCGCTCGAGCGCCACGCGGTGTAGTAGCTTTGATCGTACTTGTCGAACGCCAGCACCTGGACACCGTCGAAGTCGGGCTCGACGCCATCGATAGCTTTGACCACGTTCGTACGCGAGAGGATCACCCAGTTTCCCGGCGTTGCCGACCGCCCCGTCTGGACAGCCGCGACATCAGAATCGAGCCGCTGCCAGGTTACGAATTTTCGATTGTTCTGTTGAAAAAAGACGATCTCGCTGGGAACCTGCAGTTCCACCTGCCGGCCAAAGATCCATCCAGCCGGAGCAGGCGATACTGAAGGATCAAGCTTCACAAGGTACCAAATGTCGTACTTTTCGTCGAGCTTTTCGGCCTCGCCCTGCGTTCGGGCGGATTCGACCTCTTCGTTCTTCTGCCGGGCGGTGCGGGCCTGCTCACCGCGGGAAGCATCGTCGACGTCCGGAAGTTCTTGTTTGGGGACGAACTTCCAATCCATGATCTCAAAATTCGAATTCGCAGGGAGCATAAACAGCACGTTGTCCGGCGACATGTCGGATGCGAGCCTCAGATTAGACTTCGATCGGATCTGCCCAGCCGCTTGAGGTGGAAGGTCCTTAAACTCCTCCGCAAGTTTTTGAGATTTTTCGAGCGTGTCGCTCGTGATCACGTGCTGGGCCTCGATCCAGCCTTCGGTTTCCTCGGCATTGCGTGCGCGGACCCGATACCAGAGAACGCGCTCGAAATCCATCTTGTCAACGACGTCAAGTTTCTCGCCGCGTTTCACCTCGAGAAGATCGGCGGCGACGACGGCGTATGACGTGCGGATCTGCGCGGTTTTCGATATCACGGTTGCCGTATCGGAAAGGCCGGCGAGACCCGAGACGGTTCCGAGAGCCCCGTCGAGCCAGGTGCATCCGGCCTGAAAAACAATAGCGGCCGTCGCGATCGCAATGAGAATTGATCTGTTCTTTTTCACTTCTTAGTGCCGATCTTACGCCAGTTATTATAGCCCAAACGGTCGAGGATTTCCTTTTGACGCCCGCTGGGTTTGGGCTCGACGGCGAGCGTCGTCGTCCTGCCGGTCTGTGTCGATCGGATGCCCACGGCCGCCAGTTTGGCCGTCCAATCGATGGCATCGGCACCGTCTACGTATCGCTCCAGCGTGGCTGCATGCGTCACCACCGTCTTTACCGCATCGGTCGCCGGAACGCCGTGCGGAACTCTTGGATGTCGGGTAAAAAGATCTCTCAAGCTCTTTCCCACGTCAGTTTTCCCGCCGGAGTTCCTCAAGAGTTCGAGGTCCGTCAGGAAAGCGATGAGCATTCCGCGGGCATACCGGATAGTCGGGTCGATCGACCCGTCCGTAAGCGGTCTGCGGGGCTTTGAATTCGTGTCGATCGTGTGAGCACGGCCGAGCGTATCAAGGAAGTCTTCGAACCGAATGCGATTCAGCTTTACCGCAAGTTTTAGCGACGAATACATTGCAAAGCCCTCATAAAACCATGCGTAGTCGCCGATGAGATCGATGCCGTTCGGGAACCAAAGGTGGAAGATCTCATGCCGCAACTGTTCGTGGAGGCGTTGGAGCGATTGTGTTCGGAAAGGCATATCCGACGAAAAGATCGTAACCGTCCGTCCGCGTGTCTCCGCCTCCCATTGGCCGGGAGATTCCTGAGTTGGAAAACGCTGTAACGCTATCAAGAAGGGCTTCTTCGGGAGATCGCCTAACATCTTCGAATACTCGTCGAAGATCTCGCGGGCCATCTGTGCAGCTTCGTCGTCGGTAAAGTGCCATTCGCCACTGAGGACAAGTTTGAGATCGCCAGTGACTTCAACTGCACGAGGGCTCTTTCCGATGAAGATGACCGACGAATGCAGATCCTCACTGCCTAACGCAGGTGCATCTGAAGAGTTGAGAGTCCACCCATCCGGCAGCTTCAATTTCACTCTACCGCGCAGCTTCCCGGGTCTCGTAAAGTACTGCGGCAAGAGGTCCCCCAGCATTAGCACGCCCCGGTTATCTGCGATCCACGAAGCATGGGCGTAACCTGTCCGATCCTTCGGCGGAGTCAGATCGACCGCGTATTTCCAGAAGCGGAAATCCGAGGCGGCGACGTACTCGCCTTCCATCAGTTTTCGCACACTTACCGGGTTACCTTGAAGGTCCGCGAGCTCGATGGACCGAATTCGACTCCCGAGATCCGGAAACCCTGAAACTTCCCGTTTGAACGCGACGCTTAAAAGATCTGAGGATGAAGATCCGCCTATCGTTTGTCCCGAAACCGACGCCGTCCGTGCCGTCCTATCGACAGTTATCTCGACCTCGACACCCTGGGGGCGGGCAGCAATCGTAAAGATTTGTAAAGCGGCCAAAACGAGCAGAATTTTGGAATATAATATTGGGACGCTTTTGGTTTCGAGGTTCACTTTTAGGTAAAAGAGATGAGTCTGATAAAACTGGCGATATACGCGATAGTGCTGCTGCTTAGTCTGTTATTTCTCGGACGCTTTTTGTTTTAGATGCGTCAACTTTAGAATTCTCGGCCTTTGTTGGATAATCAAGCTTGGCGGTTCGAACAACTCGGGCCGCCTTTTCGTTTTTTATGAATGACCTCGTAAAGATCAAAAGAGCACTTATAAGCCTATCGGACAAAACCGGAGCCGTCGAATTTGCGGGTGAACTTGCGAAGCTGGGAGTTGAACTTATCTCCACAGGCGGAACGGCCAAGAGCCTTCGTGACGCAGGATTGACGGTCACCGACGTATCGTCCGTCACCGGATTTCCCGAGATGATGGACGGGCGTGTTAAGACGCTTCATCCGAAGATACATGGAGCGTTTCTCGCTCTTCGCGACAATGCCGAACATCTGGCTTCGATGAAGGAACACGAGATCGAAGCGATCGATCTGGTCGTGATCAATCTTTATCCGTTCGAGCAGACTGTCGCGAAAGATGGTGTTTCGCTGGAGGAAGCGGTCGAGAACATCGACATCGGCGGCCCGGCGATGATCCGCTCGGCGTCGAAGAATTGGCGGAGCGTTGCTGTCGTGACCGATCCAAGGTTGTACGGTGGCATTGTTGATGAGCTGCAGTCGAACGACGGTTCGCTCTCGCTTCAAACGCGTCAACGACTCGCCGCACTCGCCTACACGCGAACCGCGAGCTACGACCTTGCGATCTCTTCGTACCTTGCGAAACAGCTATCAAACGACGACCTGGACTTCCTCGAACCGTTGAATCCGCTGGGCGACCTGATGTTTTTCGAGGCTGAGGAAGAAGATACAGGCGGAAACCTGAGCGGTAGCGAGGGAGTTGATGGGCCCTCGGAGAACAACCCCCTCCCTACCGGTCAGGTTTCCGCCCGAGATATCGACCTTCACCTGGCGAAAGTCACTGACCTTCGATATGGCGAGAATCCGCATCAGAAAGCCGCGCTGTACATAACACACCAAGGCGGCATAGCAAACGCAGAACAGCTTCAAGGAAAGGAGATGTCGTTCAACAATTATGTTGATGCAGAAGCAGCGTGGAATCTTGTCAACGACTTCGAACAAACGGCAGTCGCGATCATCAAGCACACGAATCCGTCGGGAGTCGGGATCGGTGCCACGAATCTGGAAGCGTATCAACGAGCCCTTTCGACCGATCCTGTTTCCGCTTTCGGTGGCATCGTCGCGTTCAACCAGACCGTCGATGCGGATGTGGCCAGAGCGGTGATCGAAGTATTCTCGGAGGTGATCGTCGCTCCGGCATATGACGAGGCCGCATTGGAGATGTTCCGCAGCAAGAAGAATCTGCGGGTGCTGAAAGTTGCTGCAACCGGCGAGAACGCCGCGGCGATCGAATACAAACAGATATCGGGTGGATTTCTCGCCCAAGAGATTGACCTTCATCGGGTTGCTGCCGATGAGTTAAGGTTCGTTAGCAAACTCGCCCCGACCGACGAGCAGGTTGCGGCAATGCTGATGGCATGGCAGGTCTGTAAGCATGTTAAATCGAACGCGATAGTGATCGCGAACGAGTATCAGACGATCGGTGTCGGGTCGGGCCAGATGAACCGTGTGGACTCAGTCCGCATCGCGGCGATGCGGGCTGGGCGGTTTGCTCTGCCCATCAAGGGTGCAGCACTCGCTTCGGACGCGTTCTTCCCGTTCCGAGATTACGTCGATGAGGCTGCCAATATGGGCATTTCGGCGATCATCCAGCCAGGAGGATCTATCAAGGACGATGAGTCGATCGCGGCGGCAGACGAGCACGGTATCGTGATGGCATTCACCGGAATTCGCCACTTCAAACACTGATTTGACTCTTAATAAGCGAGCGCTTAACTGGTCCGGTCAGATTGACCGATGAAAAAACTGTTTTATTGATGTAATACATGAATTAACACTTGACATTGTGGTTGATACACCCTAGGATAGCTACATACAGGACAACTGAAGAAACGCTCGGACGGTCTGAGAGATCAGACCTCCGGGTGTTTCACTTGATACTTAAGCGCTCTAAGGCAGAAAAGTGGTGAAATCCAGGGAATTCCCGTCGCTCAGTACGGTGAGTGTACCTTTGCGGCCGGTCGTCCGAGTTTCGGCACCAGCGGCCCGCCATCGTTCCACTACCTCAAGATGAGGATGGCCGAACATGGATCGATTTCCGACGGGGATGATCGCCAGCTTAGGACGAACAGCATCCACGAACTCTTTGGTCGACGATGTTCGGCTGCCATGGTGGGGAACTTTTATCACGTCTGCCCTTAGCACCGAACCTTCGGCCAGCAATCCGGCCTCAGCCTCTTGTTCAATATCTCCAGTAAATAGAAATGTGTTGGTGCCGTGAATTAGCCGCATCACTAGCGACGAATTATTGTCCGAGCCGAGCGGTTCCGAAGTGGGGAGCGGCCAGAGCATATCGATCCGAACGGCACCCCCGACGTGTATCGATTCACCTCGGCCGACCTGCCGGACGGGCACCGAAAAGAGCTTCGCGAGAGTAAGCAAACCATCCATCTCGGAATCTGTTGCCGGTGCTGAACCGAGTATGACTTCGCCGACGGAAAAGTTTCGGATAGTATCCGTTAGTCCCTGCGAATGATCCGCGTCGGCATGTGATACAACCAGCCGATCGACGCGCGAGTATCCTTTCTCCCAAAGAAATTCCGACACGACCATCTCGCCGATCCGCGGCGCATCAGGCTCGAAGGGTTCGTCTTCTTCGCTGCGCACAGAATAGTCAACGCGGCCGCCGCCGTCGATGAGCATCGTCTCGCCATTAGGGAAGGTGATGAATGTGGAATCGCCTTGTCCGACGTCAAGGAACTCGATTGTGAGTCGGCCGTCAGCTACGGGTGAACTGGACGGATGGAAAATGATCAGG
>JAQSDP010000494.1 GCA_029945985.1 bacterium
GTAAGCGAGGTCGATGCCTTTGCCGTTGACGAGGACTTGCCAGTAAGGCTTGCTGTCGGTGACGGCGACTGCTTCGACGGTCGAGATGTCTTCAACGCGGTCGCCCTTGTCATCGCACGGGTTGCAGTAGTGACGGATCTTCTTCTTGTCCTTAAGAAACGCCGCCGCCTTCTGCGCCTGTGCTTGGGTGATGTATGCAGCTTGGTCCGCCAAGACAGAGACTGCCGCGAGAGCGAGGATAAATATCGAGACCGCTAATTTCTTCATATGCTCTCCCTCAAACTACATATGGATCGTTAGGTCGTGGACGCCTTCGGCGGCTTCCATGACGGCTTCGGAGACGGTCGGGTGGGCGTGGATAACGCGTCCGAGTTCGTCGGCGGTGGTTTCGAGGGCCATGGCGACGACGGCTTCGGCGAGCAGTTCGGTGGCGTGCGGGCCGATGATGTGGACGCCGAGGACCTCGTCGTATTTCTTCTCAGCGACGATCTTGACGAAGCCGTCGGTCTCGCCGAGAATGCGTGCTTTGCCGGATGCCGAGAACGGGAATTTGCCGACCTTAACGTCGTAACCCGCTTCTTTCGCCTTTGCTTCGGTCAGGCCCACGCTGGCGACCTCGGGATCGCAGTAGGTGCAGTTCGGGACGAGGTTCTGTTTGATCGGTTCGACCTTTTTGCCGGCGATCTTTTCGACGACCAGGATGCCTTCCTTTGAGGCAAGGTGAGCGAGCCAGGCCGTGTCGATGACGTCGCCGATCGCGAAGACGTTCGGCTCGTCGGTCTCGCAATATTCGTTCACCTTGATGGTGCCGCGAGGGTTGACGACGACCTTCGTTTTCTCGAGTCCGAGCTTGTCGAGATACGGCATACGGCCGACGGCGACGAGCAACATTTCGGCCTGGAACGTCACGTCTTCGCCCTTAGCATTCTTGCCGGAGACCTTGACGCCCGTCTTATCTTTCGTAAGCTTGTCGAGTTTGATGCCGGTCTCGCATTTGATGCCCTGCTTTTTGAAGGCACGGGCGAGTTCCTTCGACACGTCGGCGTCTTCGATGGGGACGATCCGGTCGAGGAGTTCGACAACGGTGACATCGCAGCCGAAGCGGTGATAGACGCTGGCAAACTCAACGCCGACCGCGCCTGAACCCATCACGATCATCGATTTGGGAACACTGTTGAGTTCAAGGATCTGGTCGGAGTTGACTACCTGCTTACCGTCAACTTCGAAGCCAGGGATCGGGCGGACGACGGATCCGGTGGCGATGATGATGTTCTTGGCGTCGATCGTTTCTTTCTTACCGTCAGCAAAATCGACCTCGACCTTACCCTTACCCGCGATCTTGCCGAAGCCGTTGAAGACCGTGACCTTATTCTTCTTCATTAGGTAGGTCACGCCGGCGGCGTTTTTATCGACGACGCCCTGTTTGTATTTTTGAACGGCTGGAAAATCGTACGACAAGCCCTCAACCTTGAGGCCGAAATTCTCGAAATGCGACGCCTTGTCGTAAAGATGAGCCGCGTTGAGAAGCGCCTTGGTCGGGATGCAGCCCCGGAGTCCGCAGGTGCCGCCAAGTTTCGCGTCCTTTTCTTTTTCCACGATCGCGACCTTGAGGCCGAGCTGACCCGCCCTTACCGCGGCGACGTATCCGCCGGGACCTGAACCGATGATGCAAACGTCAAATTGTTCTGCCAATGCTTTACCCTCGTAAGTGTGAAATTTCAGAAAGAGCGAAACTATGATTATAGAAGTTTGGGGATATGTAAGCTAGCGACGTCGGTAATCTGGTCTTGACCGCTTATTGCAATAGAATTTATCCACGAAATAAGAAAAGAAGAAAAAGAGGGAGGAAGAAGAATGGATCATTCAAAAGAATTTCTTGAGCTGGTAAGGGAAGTAGTGCCGCGAGTTAAGGAAGTTTCGGTGGCGGAGGCGGTCGAGAGACATCAGGGAGGGGCGACGCTGATCGATGTTCGGGAGGATAATGAGTGGGATTCCGGACACGCGACTGGGGCGATCCATATGGGCCGCGGTGTGATCGAGCGGGACATCGTTCAGACGATCCCGAACAAAGATACGGAGCTTGTTCTCTATTGCGGCGGCGGGTATCGTTCGGCGCTCGCGGCGGACAATCTGCAGAAGATGGGCTATACGAATGTGCTATCAATGACCGGCGGCTGGACCGCGTGGAAAGATGCGGGAGCCCCGACTGATAATTAACCGCGAATGAACGCGGATTGACGCGGATTTTTAGATCGATTTCTGACCTGCGTTTATTGGCGTTTATGTGCGGTATGAAATATGAGCGAAGAGGAATTTGATAAACGTGCACGGACGCGGGAACTGGCGAAGGAGTTTGCCGAGCGGGGTGACGCACTTGGTTGGTTTGAAGAGCTTTATCGAGAGGCTGCGGGCGACAATGAAAAGATCCCGTGGGCTGATCTGGAGCCGAATCGATTTCTGCGCACGTGGGCGGAGAAGACTGGCCTGCGCGGTGACGGGCGGACGGCGTTAGTCGTCGGGTGCGGGCTTGGCGACGATGCGGTGTATTTGGACGAGCTTGGATTTGAGGTTACGGGCTTCGATATCTCGTCGACGGCGATCGAGTGGGCACGTCGTTTACACGCCGCTCGAGATATTGAGTTTGAAGTTGCTGATCTATTCTCTCCGCCTCTCGGATGGACGGTGAAGAATCCAGTCGCTACCGCTCCGGGTTCTGACAAGAATCCGGTCACTACTGACCGTGGATTCGACTTTGTCCTTGAGGTCTACACGATCCAGCCGCTGCCGATAGACATGCGTGAGCGGGTGATGGATTCGATAGCGGCATTCGTTGCACCGGGCGGGGAACTTGTGGTCGTTACCCGCGGGCGGGAAGATGATGAAGAAGTCGTGAAAGTGCCGTGGCCGGTTTCGCGAAAAGAGCTGTCGCGTTTCGAAGAGAACGGCCTCGTGCAGACCCATTTTGAAGTTATGCCCGACGAAACCGATGACGAGCCGGCAGATCGGTATGTGGTGGTTTATCGGCGCGATCCAGTGGTATAAGTCTTGCGTTCTCATCGAGCGAGGCGGCGGTAAATAGTTCTGTCGCACACGTTTTTGCGGATAATTTCGCAAAGGCGAGGAGCAAGCGTGAAGTATTTCGCGCGCGCGTGACTGACATGAGACCCGTAATTATTTTGCTAGCCGCGGCCATTTCGTTATTTGTGTTCGAATGCGCTCGAAATGCACCTAAGCTCGACACACCGCCGCCCGAGAATGCGGTCAGATCGGCTGTGAATGAGATCACACCCGTTGAGGCGAAGGCTAAGACGCAGGAAGCGTATGCGCAATTCGTCGATGTTCGTACTCCTGAGGAGTATAATGCCGGCCATCCGGCAAGGGCGATCAATATTCCGCTTGCCGAATTGACCAGCAAATTAGATCGACTTGAGAAGAACGAACCTGTGTATGTGATCTGTCAGACGGGCCGGCGGTCGAAAGAGGCTTCGGACATCCTTGTGCAGAACGGCTTTCCGTGGGTCTTCAACGTGTCGGGCGGAGCCAATGCCTGGAACGCCGCAGGGCTTCCGACTGAAATGCCTCAAAACACGAACTGACCCGCCTGCCTCGGGAGTTGATATGGACGCAGTATATTTTCATTTCGCGATGAATCACTTCCCGGTGATCGCGTCGATCTTTGGTTTGGTGATCCTGGGCTATGGTGTGTTGCGGCGCAACGATCCGCTGACATCTACGGGCCTGCTGATAATGGTCGTTACCGCACTTGTCGCCATTCCGGTGTATTTGACGGGCGAACCCGCGGAAGAAGGGGTTGAGGGGCTCCCCGGTGTTATTGAAACCCTCATCGAGTCGCACGAAGATTTCGCAATGTTCGCGCTGATATCGGCTATTGTGAGCGGTGCAGTTTCGTTGGTAGCTCTGCTGTTTTCTCGGGCGAGATTTGAAAGCACAGTGGGGCGAATCCTGGTTTGGGCATCGCTTGGCCTGGCTGTCGTGACGTTAGGGACAATGGGATGGACCGCAAAACTCGGCGGTGTGATCCGGCATACAGAGATAAGGGCCGCGGCAGATCAGGCGTCACCTGCGGCGGCCGAGACCAGACGAAAAGACGACCACGACGATGACCACTAGAGTTCCTTTTGCGCGAGCTTCGCCCACTGGACAAGTTGACGGCTGCGGAAATAGGGCGATGTGCGGGCGGATTCGATGGCAGACTCGAACATTTCTCGCGCTCCTTGATGCTCGCCTTTCGCTTTCAGGAGTCTTCCAAAATAGTACAGGCCTTCGGGGTCTACCGGTCGGCGCTCGACGAATTTGTCGAGCGGTTCGTATGCTTCGTTGAGCATGCCCGCGTCGAGATAAGTCGCGCCTATCTCGCGCCAGATCTCGCTGAGGCGATAGCGGTCGTCGTGGCCCAGGGTGATGGCAAAGTGGTCGAGAGCCTTTTGGAATTCGCCGTGAGCGCGTGCGATGCGGCCAAGTTCATAAGTGGCGTCGATCTCGTCGCGGTCGATCTCGAGAGCCTTGGCGAAATGCTCGACGGCTCGCGACTCCTGCCTGCGTTCGAGATAGATCAAACCGAGTTGGACGTGAGCGTCGGCGTCGCGCGGGTTGATGGTCGCATTCTGCAGAAAGCGTTTTAAGTTCTGCCTCTGGCGGAACGCTCCGCCGAGCCCGCTGATCTGTCCGCCGAGATATCCGCCAAAGTAGATGAACGCAAGTATCAAAAGAAACGGAGACAGGAGCCACGGAGAGACGAATCGGATGAAGTACATCGCAAGCGGCAGGGAAAGCCAAGCTAGAGCAACGGTGACGACCGCGGCAGCGTAGCTAGTACCGAAGACGGTTCGGATCGCGAAGAGCATCAGGATGCCGAAGATCGCACCGCTTCCGATCCACATCGAGAGCCAGACGTTCGGGTCGAGTTCGGTACCGAACAGTGCGACGCCGGCGATCGCGAACGGCAGATGAGCGGCCGACCAGGCGAGTAGTGTGCACGTCGCCATCACCGCATAGTCGCGCCGCAAAAGCAGCCCGAAAGCAGCGATCCCTGCAAAAAGTGATACGCATAGAATCACGGCTGGTACGTAGAACAGCGAGAGAGCGAGTATCGGGCGATAGAACGCCGTTGGTTCGAATGAGAAGAAGCGGAAGAATCGGTCGCCGGCGATCGGGACGTTGCGTTTGTTGCGGACGGCTTCCTGGTATTTTTGGAACGCATCTGCTTGATATCGCTCTGCGTCGGCGTCGAGATCGATCTCGGAATACTGAACCTCGTTATAAAAGTCGGTCAGGACGGGGATTCGATAGGCTGCCGCGAGCTTCGCGTTGACGGCAGCGAAAAACAGGATCGAGACGACCAACGCAATCCCGGCGGCGATCAGCCAGCTGCCGCGGTCCATTATCTCGCTAAATGCGAAGCCGGGTTTGATGTAGATGAGGAAGAGAAGTCTGAGAGTTTCCATACCAAGCGACTATGGTTCGAAATATTCTGTCCCATCCGGTCCGACATAACCCGAAATGCTGCACGAAGAGTTTACACAAACGTAGATCAAGGGATCGTTCCAGCCGATCGGCACGCTGGTATATTTAAAGGGCGTCAAACGTTTCCCTGACCTATCAATAAGACCAAGTTTTCCGTTGAGCCAAACTGCTGCGTTACCGCGAACGAAATCCTTGGCCATATTTTCTCGGCCGAGAGTTTCCTGCTGGTCATCGTAGATAAGCCGAATGACGATCTTCCCGGTGCGGTCGATGTAGCCGATCTTCTTGCCGAGAGAAACTCGAGCGAGTCCGCCATGGAATTCGGTGCCGGCGATGTTGTATGCGGCCGTATTCTTCAGCACTACATTGCCGGCGATGTCGATGATCTGATCCTCAGCGATATCTTTCCGATTAACAAATGCCAACCCTTCCGAGAAAACCCAAGGGGACCAACCGTACTCAAACGGGATTACCGTCTTGCCGAACTTGTCGATAAATCCTGAATAATACATGAACCGGCGCTCGGTCTCAGACCGCTTCGAAACTTGAGCGACACCATCGGCGAAACTGGCGGCGCTTTGATATTCGAGCGGGATAACTTCGGTTCCGGAAGTGTCGATGTATCCGTACTTGGGGTTCTCGTCGCCGTCTGCCCCAACCCTGACGACTGCCAAACCCTCTGAGAACATGCTGGCATCGTCATATCGACGTTTGGAGATCTCAACGCCGTTTGTGTCAATGAATCCAAATTTTCTGTCAGCGAAACGAACGCGAGCACGTCCGTCAGTGAAAGGGGCGACCTCTTTAAAGCTCGCGGTAACAATCACCTTTCCCGCCGGGTCGATAAATCCATAGTTAGATTTTTCGTAGATCATTGCACGGCCATCGCTAAAATCGCCGGAAAGGAGCCAGGTGGGCTGGACCACGATCTTTCCCGAGCGGTCGATGTATCCATATTTGTCGCCCTTCTTCACTCGAGCTAGGCCTTCGGAGAAAAAGCTGGTGCGATCGTACGTCGGCGGGATCACGATCTTGCGGCTGAGATCGCTGAAGCCCCATTTTGCGCCCTTACGGAAGGGAATGAGGAGATCGTCGGAGATCGGAGCCGGAGCTAGTTGGCAGAGAGCAACTGAACCCAGAACGACCAAAGCGATGATTAGACGGAAAGTTCCTTTCATTGGGGTTGACCTCAAAATCTTGGGTTCTCGCTACGCTAGCAATGTAGCACGGCAAGCAAATGAACCCGAGCTATTGTAAAATAAGGCTTTTGGAGAACAAAAGATAAATGTCAGAAGCAGCAGAAAAAGCTATCAAAACACGTGTAGAGACTGATTCGATGGGCGAGATCGAGGTGCCCGCGGATGTTTATTGGGGAGCGCAGACGCAGCGTTCGTTGAAGCATTTCAACATCGGGTTCGATGTGATGCCGCGTGAGGTTATCCGCGCACTTGGGATCTTGAAGAAGGCCGCGGCGATCGTGAACTTTGATCTTGGCAAACTGCCCGAAGATAAGATGAAGCTTATCTCGCAGGCTGCCGACGAGGTGATCGAAGGAAAGCTTGACGCACATTTTCCGCTGCGGGTTTGGCAGACCGGTTCGGGTACGCAGACGAACATGAACGCCAATGAGGTGATCTCTAACCGCGCGATCGAGATCGCGGGCGGCGAGATGGGATCGAAGGCGCCGGTGCATCCGAACGACGATGTGAACAAATCGCAATCGTCGAACGATACGTTTCCGACCGCGATGTATATAGCGGCAGCGGAACGGACGATGGCGTTGGTACCCAAAGTGCAAAAGGTGCAGGCGGCGATCGAAGCGAAGGCGAAAGAATTTGAAGGTGTAGTGAAGATCGGACGCACGCACCTACAAGATGCGACCCCGGTTACGGTGAGTCAAGAGTTTGGAGGTTGGGCGAACCTCTTGGAGCGTGACGTGGAGCGGCTGCTGATGGTGATGCCGGGAATTATGGATCTCGCGATCGGCGGTACGGCTGTCGGGACGGGGTTGAACGCTCATCCAGAGTTTGCGGAACGCGGTGCCGCGAAGATAGCCGAAATAACCGGACTGCCGTTCAAATCGCACCCGGACAAGTTTGCCGCGCTGTCGGCGCACGATGAGATAGTCTTCGCTTCGGGCGCGTTGAAGACGCTGGCGGCAAGTTTGATGAAGATCGCGAATGACATCCGATGGCTCGCTTCGGGTCCTCGTTGCGGAATCGGAGAAATTTCGCTCCCGGAGAATGAGCCGGGTTCGTCGATCATGCCGGGCAAGGTCAACCCGACTCAGTCAGAAGCGATGACGATGGTTGCGGTGCAGGTTTTCGGCAACGACGCCGCGATCGGGTTTGCGGGCTCACAAGGCAACTTTGAGTTGAACGTTTTTAAGCCGGTGATGATCCACAACTTTCTGCATTCAGTGCGGCTGATCCATGATGCGTGTCATGGATTTGTCGATTACTGCATTGCGGGGATCGAGTTGAACCGTGGTCAAATCGACGAATATCTGAACGATTCGCTTATGCTGGTTACCGCTCTGAATCAACACATCGGTTACGACAATGCCGCGAAGCTTGCGAAGCACGCGCACAAGAAAGGAACATCCCTAAAGGACGCCGCGGTTGAGCTAGGACTGCTCACGCCGGAGCAGTTCGACGAGTGGGTTGTTGCGGAGGCTATGACGCGTCCGTAGCGTTGGATGGCGAACCTTTTTGGGACGGGTCTATGGCCCAATGATCACGGTCATTTCGCCTTTCACGATCTTATTCGGCGGGCCGAGCGGCTCGAGGATCGTATCGCCAAGTCGACAAGCGGGCATGTTGTTGATCATTACCGTCGTGGAACCGTCGATCACCACGCCGGGCCCGTGCGGCGGAACCGGTGACGGCGTCATACACGCGTGGATATCGGACATCCCGCCCATCGCACTGATCGCTGAGCCGAGCGCCGCAAGAGCACCCGCCTTGGCTAATTGCTCAGCTGCGTACGCGGCGGGTGCTCCTGGTGTACCCGCCGCTGCCTTGGTTGCGGCTTCGGCAGTCTGGATGGCGATATCCGACGCTTGTTTTGCTGCCTGCAGGCCGGCGGCTGCGGCGGCCGGTATACCACGCCAAGCCGGCATAAACCCGATCAAAACGTTCGGGCTCCCGGGCCCGGGCGTGAGAACGGGGGGTAACGGATGGGTGACATTATCTGCAACTCTGGCGGCTGGTCCTTTTGGCATCGCTACTCCTCGTTTCTAATCTGAATCGCTGGCGGCTCTCTCCAAATTCTCCCTAACTAAGCGGTTGCTGCTTGGTCGGCCTGCGGTTCTCCGGCGGGAGCCGGCGGAGCTGGCAAAACGCTCGGGATCTCCTCGGAAACCTTGACACCTTCGCAGTCTTCCACACGTCCTGTAACTGGGAACTCGGCGTCCTTGTCGTTAGGCTGATAGAACTTATCCATCTTGTCCTTTTCCGCCTGCTGCTTTTCGCGTTCCTCACGGCGGGCCTTGGCTTCGGGGCTCTCGTCAGCGGCGGCGTCCTTCAAATCGCTTAGATCCTGAAGACTGCTCACCCCCGACCCCATCTTGTCTGAAACATGGCCGGCCCGAGCCTTATAATCCTGGACAGTATCGACGGCGTTTTTCGCTGTCTCGAACACCGAGTTCACGGATCTCACAACGTCGGCGATCTGCGGATTGATCTCGTCGAAGACTTTCTCGATCACAAGATTCCAGATCGGGAAGAACGTGTTCTTGAACATTATGGCCGTGAACCAAGGCAGGCGTCCGAACATAACTTCCATGGTCTGAGCCTTCTCGTCGGCAGCCTTCTTACGCGAAGCTTCCAACTGGCCAGCGAGATCGCCGATCATATACTCGATCACCGGATCTACATACGGCATCAGCTTTTCTTCAACGATCTTCGCAACGAACTGCTGAGCGCTTAGCGTCTTGCCGCCGGGCACGTTCATGGAGAGGTCGCCGCTCGGCAGTACGCCGCTGACGAGGTCGCCCATGATGCCGACGATCTTGACGGCAAGCGAGCGCCGCCCGGCCATTACAAGGTCGCTCGATTTGATCTCGCCCTCGCAGCCGGCAGCCATCATCCGGCCATAGATCTCTTCAAGGAGCCCGATGTTGGCGTCATTCATCTTCGCCATTACGTTCTTGACGAATGGTGGGATGCCCTTGATGTCCTGCATGGCAGCGTCCATACCGTTGACCATACAGGTCGAAGCAGACGGAATAGCGTCGGGCGTGGTTTCTTTAGGTCCTTTTAGCTTGCCGAAGATCTCTTTAAGAGCGTCCGTTCCCGGTGTTTTCTTCGGATTCGAATTTGCCCCGAGGAAGCCGTAGACGTCATCGATCTTCTCTTCAACATCCTTCTTGACCTCATCGACCTTATCCGTGATCGGCTTGAGAAGATTGTCATCGCTACCCGCGTCCTTTTTCGGTTTCTGCGAATCGGGCTTTATGAACCAGATCGGGTATGTGAACGTGAAATCTTTGTACTCTGCTTTGATCGCCTTGATCGTTAGATCGTGGGCGCCAAGTTCGACGGACTTCTCATGGGTTTTCCGAAGTTCCAAATAAGCGGCGAGGTAGAGATCGAAGAATTT
>JAQSDP010000495.1 GCA_029945985.1 bacterium
TTCACAAGCTCGCGCAGATACGGGATCACCTGCGTCTGCACCAAAGGCTCGTTCACACCGAAGTAACAGATGTAGAGCGACCTAGCTATTTCAGCCTCCGACAGGTGGATTTAAGGTCATGACCACCCTGTCGCCGCCACCCGCCGGTCCTTTCAACGAATTCATCCACATCATTTTTCATTTCAACCGAATCCTAGACAAAGAGCCGTTTCAGCGTCCCGTAAAATGCTCGATTTCGTAGAGCTACCGGCGAATGGCCAAGCGCTCGCAGCAGGTGCCCAATGGCAGCAATTCTCTTCTTACCCAGGGCGAGGTGCAGTGCAATATAAACTCTGTTATTTGCTCTAAACTCTGGAATCCGGACGGAATAGACTTTTTGAAACTCCTCGTCCGCATTCAAATATTTCTCTAAAAGCTCAATGCGTTTTTCCAATTGCGCCCGGTCGGCATTGATGACGCTTCGCAGATCATGCTGCACGATCGCGGACGATATTCTTTCGTCACAATAAAGAGGGAACCTGCTCGCCAGACGCAGCCACAATTCGTAGTCTTCCGTCCCCGAAAGTTGACGATCAGGATTAAATGGATTACCGTGCGCCACATCTCTTCGCAAAAAGACGCCTCTGCATGATAGAAAGTTCCCATCGATCAACTTGTCATTTGCTATTCCAGACGAGCCCGCCACCGACCTTGAGTTGGAATCACCTGATACGAACTCATAGCCCAGATGGAACCATGCAGGTTGTTGGTGTTCAGCTATCATTTGAAAGGCGTTATCGAGATGAACGGGGTAAAGAAGATCGTCCGAATCAAGAAACGTGACATAACGTCCTCGCGATCTATCCGTCCCCGTATTTCTCGCTACGGCTCGCTCTTCGTTCATCTTTGCAAAGTATCGGACACGCGGGTCGTCGATCGATGTCACGACTTCTTTTGACTCGTCCTCACTCCCATCATCGATGATAAGCACTTCAAAATCCTGAAACGTCTGCTCAAGTACCGAAGTAACTGTCTTCTTGATGAAGGCAGCCCGATTGTAGGTCGGTATCACCACGCTAAAAAAGGGATTACTCATGTTTTCCGAGCCACTCGACATACTTTGCGTCGCAGAAGGCTTGCGTAGTTTCGATCGCAAACTCATCTGCAGCGGTACATCCGAACGCTCCCATTTCCACCGCTCTATCCCGATCACTCAGGATCTTGGTCACAGCCTCGGAGACTGAAGCGGCATCGCCAATCCGAACCAGGTAACCATTCTTCCCATCGCGTACGATATCGCGCGCAATCCCGGTTGGCGTGCAGATCAGCGGCTTACCGAGCGCAAACGCCTCGATATAGACCATACCAAAGGATTCTGCGAGCGATGTATGTACAAATACATCACAAGCGTTCATTACTGATGCTATATCGTTTCTAGGACCCAGAAAAACCAGCCTGTCGCCCAGTCTTTTCGCGGCCGGCAGCGATCGCAACAGGGTATCATCTCCGCCGCCCGCAATTGCCAATATGGCATCATCCCGTTCTCCCAAGCTAGCCTCAAATCCTTCGATCATCGTGCGATAGTCCTTAGTCCAAGACAATCGGCCTGCTGCTAGGAACATTAACTGATTCCCAAGGCCGAGTTGGTTACGCACGTTGCCTTCACTCGCCCGGCTCCGCCAGCCCTCCAGGTCAAAACCATGGGGAATAACCGCCACTTTTTCCTCATAAACCCCTACATCTCGGATGAATATCTCTTTCATTTGTGCGGACGGAGCGATCGTCCGATTTGCCAGAAATCGGGGCGATAAGCCGTCAACCCAGGTTACCATTCTCTTCCCATGGAGCGGGGTCTCAGCCGAGTGGTGGCCGGTGAAGATCCGGACCGGAATGCGAGCCAATCGCGCCGCACTTAAGCCGATCAAACTGGCGTCAAAGAGATGGGTCTGAACGATCTCAATCCGTTCTTTTTTCAGATACTGGAACAGTCTCCAAAAGGCTGTCGGCGCCTGAGCACGTTTCGAATAGCCCAAATCGAGACTGTCAACTCCCAACTCAGCCATCTGCGAATGAAGGACACCGTGGGGGGCAAGACTAACTACCTTATATTCAAATCTCTTCCGATCGGAATGTTTTATCGAATTGTAGAGAAGCGGGTTTGCGGTAGATGCATCAATGATGTGGCAAAACTTAATTCTTCTCATATTGCGGGCCGAATCGATCGAGACCGTCACGATATCCGCCCCAATAATTCGACGTGGTCAGCAGCCCAAATACCGTCCTGTGGTCTCTATTTGGAAAAAGTTTGTTTGTCGCCTTCGACATCCAAAGTATCAATTTCCTAACGGGAACGGACGCGATCATTCGTTTAACACTTGATCTCACACCTGGGTTCGATAACTCATTCAATTTTCGCTTCAACTCCGCAAAATGCTCGATGCCGATGATCGACGGACATTTGGCAAACGCTTCGGCCGTCGCAAGACCGTACTTATATTGCTGCTGCGCCAGCCAAGACAATTCTAAATGATGGTTATGGATCGCGGAAATGTGCCTAGCGCTAAAAATCGGTATATTTAGCATGCTGAATCGGTGTATTACCTCGTATTCCTCCGCGGCAGGGATGGTCATATCATCGTCGTAAAGCGCGCCGGTCAGGCCCAGTTTTCTTTTGTCGATGCACATCAATCCGCTGGTGATCGCATTAACTCGTTCGAATCGAGGCTCATCGGTTACCTTGTCATATCCATAAAATTCGCAGGCAAACCGGGCAAGCGACTCACTCTCGTGTGAGATGAAAGGATAGCTGCCGAAGATCAGGCCGGCGGGTTGTTCGCCAAGTGCCTCGAATATATGCCGTAACGTGGAGGTTTTTACTAGAATGTCGTCATCAAGAAAGAGCACAATGTCGGACTTCGCCAATCGAAATCCCCTGTTCCGAGTCGCACCGATGCCCGAATTTTCGTGGCGGATGACCCGCAGGTCTATTTTCGCCGATGGCTTCCCGATACTCTCTACGACGTCAGCCACTGGGCGGGGACTCCCATCGTCGACAATGATCACCTCCACCCTTTCAAACTGCGACAGGTCGCTCTCAAACAGCCGCGTAACCGTCTCACCAACCTTGTCGTCACGATTGAATGACGAGATGACGATCGTAATGTCGTAATTCATGGTCATTAGGCGGCGTCCATTTTTAATTGTCCAAGCAATGAAGCGTGAAGCATCTCCTCATTATGGTTAGCTATTACATACTCCCGAGCCCTCCGACCGAATGCTGGCCACTCTGCTCTGTCTGCCCACATGCGTTCCAGGGCCTCATGAATATCGGCCACGTCTGTTGTCCTGGCAAGCCAACCGGTTGTCCCCTCGGTGATAAGTTCAGGAATACCGCCGACGGGCGTTCCCATTGCCGGTCTTCCGCATGCCATAGATTCGATCATCGCGTAGGGAGTCCCTTCTGCGAGCGAAGGCATCAGCAAAATATCTCGCCTCGCGATCTCTGCAAAAATGTCGTCCGTGAACGGAATGACATCTACGCGCTTCTCGGGAATATCGAAATAGGACGCTAACCGCTTAAGGTAGTCCACGCCGAACGCAGAGACGCCAACGAAGCTGAGTCGCCAGTCACGCTGTTTCCATTTCGCATCACTGAGTGCCTCTAGTAGAAGTTGCTGCCCTTTATCCTTCGGCGAGAACCTCCCTAGATTGAAAAACTGCGCTCCGCCACTCACTCGGATTGGTGAGACTTCTGCAACCCCCGCTGCCTCGGCAACCCTGACTGCGGTAAGCCCATTCTGCGAATGGAGCGCGTTCGCCAATCGCTGGCCGATCGCCCTCTCCAGCGACCGGCGATTCCGTTCAGCTATAAAAACCACCCGACGAGCCGAAACACATATATCAGCGTATGCGTCGATCTCTGACTCGCTTGTCAAAAAAAAGTTCTCGTCACCATGCTGAAGCTGTATCCAATATGGGATATCAACCCGTTCGCATAAGCTTACGGCGTATCTCAGATCGCCGAGGTTCTTTAACCCGTCAACCGCGAACCAAATAAGATCCCAGTTGCCTTTAAGTATTTGGTCATACCACGGAAGCGTCCGTGCGGTCGCCCCCTGCGCTCGATCGCGCACGCGCCGGATGTTTCGGCGAAGGAACTCGACATTGTGATGCTTGTAAAAACTTACCGCTACCCCTGCTGCTCGTAAGGAGATCGCTTTTTCACGCGTTACTGGACTGTCCGCCAACGCTACGTGGAACTCGAATTCCGCGGATACACGAGAATCCGTGACGAAATCGAACCAAAAAGTCTCCGACCCCGCCCAGAATGGCCAAGGCGATAACGTACTGAAGAGTAGAACTGATCTTTTCACGAAAACTTTCCGGCAGAAACATTATCGACTCAAAAGGTCCTTCAACGCACTGCGCATGCCGTTTGAGAATCTACCGTAGCGGCTCGTGATCAGTTCACGCGATACCGGTATAAGTCGGCTGATGCGGAGCGGCGATAGTTTTCGCCTCAACTCAAAGTGATCCAATCCTTCCCTCGCCTTCTTGAGTTCAAATTGGCAATCCCGAATGGCGCGGGCGATATATGTCGCATCGTTTCCGGCGGCGACCTCGATTTCTTTTAGACGATCAAGAATCAAGGTTCCGGCTAACAGCCGATGCTTCATCAGCTTCGATCCAAGCGCGGACAATTGCACCCGCTCGCTTTCCTGCTCCATTCCGAAATCTTCAGCCTCGGGAATCCTTGTCGTCTGTCCATCGTGGATGCGATACTTTATCAACTTTTCCGGGACGAATGCCACGTTTCCAAGGGCCGAGCAGGCCAGCGCGATCCATGCGTCGTGCAGAAACGGAAAATCGTTCGGCATCGGCAAGAGCCAGCGCCGAAGATTGGATCGAAATGCCGCCGTCGCGCCAGTGACCACGTTACGCTCAAAGATCACTTTGTATATTTCGCCGGCGTTGAAGTCTCTTTGCTCGGCGGTGGAAAACCGCCGATTCCAAATTGTCTCTCCTAGCTCGTTGAGCTCATTATCGACCAACTCAGCGTTGGAGAATAAAAACCCGACACTTGGGTCTCTGTCGAACTCTTGCACGATCGTATCGATCTTGCGCTCGTGCCAAACATCATCTTGATCCGACAAAAAAATAAGTTCTCCGGTACAGTGGCTTATCGCATTCTGAAAATTAGAAACTACGCCCCGCATGGCCTCGTTCGTGAAAACGCGGATCTCGAAGGATGAGCGGGCGGCAAATTCTCTTACGATGTCGAGGGTTGCGTCGGTCGATCCGTCATCCGAAACCACAACCTCGTCCGGTAATCGACTTTGCCTGCCGAAACTCTCGAGTTGCTCACAGACATACTTCGACCCGTTGAAGGTCGCCATCGCTATAGAGGTTCGCATTGATCTGCCCTCACCCTTCCAACCCCTTCTTCTTTAATACGACTATCAACTCCGACCCATTGAAACTCCCAAAAACATTGCGAACACGGCTAAGCTGAAATTGAAGTCTCTCGCGGACACTAAGAGATGGCTGGCACTCAGACGGATGCTCTCTCAACTGGTACGCCTTTGAGTTCTTCCATGTCCACTCAGCGGCAACGGATCGGATGCTCGCGGAAGCAAAGCCGTGCTTTGCGGCCAACTTCCGGAGGTATGAGGCAGTTGGAAAATTAACGTGGCGAGGAGCATCCAAGTGGAACCAGAACTGCTTGTAATATTTTGCATCAGCCGACTCAATATTTGGCAAAAACAGGACGGCACGCCCTCCCGGCGCCAGCAGATCGTGGATCCGCTTGATCACTGCATTAGGTTCGAATAGGTGCTCGATCACATGACTCAAAACAATTAACTGATATTTTTGAGTTTCCAGGTCAAGACTCATTACGTCGCCGTCGAAGACTTTCGCCCCGGTTCTCGAAGCGGCTAGTTCGGCAGCTTCCTTATTCCATTCTACGCCTTCAATGAGCCAGCCGGCTTTTGCAAGCCTTTTCAACAACCATCCAGCACCGCAGCCAATGTCGAGGGCCCAGTCCACGCCTCTCTTATTAGGGATACACTCATCGCGCAGCATACCAAAGAATGCTCTCTCTCTCATTGACCGTGATCTTGCAAGTACGGTTCCGATCGGTCCCCAAAAGCCACCTGCGCCTTCGCGCCAAACTGCAGAAATTACTGCTTTTCGAACGAGCGTTTTGATCGGGTCTCGCCTGTCCTTAAGGGTTATAGACTCGCTTTCGAAGTCCGGTATCTCCGGATCATAGGCATATGGGTCGTATTCAGCGGGATAGCACAAGTGTAGATCTTCCAGAATGACCCTTGGGTTCTGGAAAACTGATCCGCAAGTTGTGCATATATGATAGCTGTATTCACCTGGGACGCCGTGCAATCGATCCGGCGACGAAAGAAAGAAGCTAGTTCTTGTTTCTTTGCACATTGGACAACACTCGATTGACTCCGTGCGAGGAATTGCTGTTTCGTGTCGTTGGTGCGTCATACGGTACTTCTGAATGTTTGTTGAATGCGATTTCTTAACCAGATGCGTTCTTCTGCCTCGACGAACATTTTCCATATGGTTACCGCATACAATGCGAGCCCGATTAACATCGCCGGCCCAAGCCATAGAGAATAACTATTGTAAAACAGAGCCAACGCAACCGGTGCCAGCAAAAACATCGAGCCAAGAACCAATGCGGATGTGCGGCGTACAAAGCCAAAACTCATGCCGCCGACTCGACGCGAAAGCCACAGAATGACGAAGGCGTCGAGTATTACCCGCAGACTCCATGCGAGGGCGGCGCCGGTAACGCCAAAGCGGTTGATCAGGGCAAGAGCCCCGGCAGAGTAAAGAAACAACTCACACCAATAAAGCTTCGCAAAAATGTCCGTTCGCCCTTGGGCTAAAAGCGTACTGTGCGGAATGTAGGCTATTATATTAAAGAACAAGCCCAGTGTTAGGATATAGAAAGGAACTGAGCTTTCGTCACCGAAGTCATTGCCTGCCCAGAGCGTGAAAAGCGGCCTTGCAATTATTAGTAAAGCTGCTAAGCCCGGAATCAGCAGAATAAGGTTAAGCCGCATGCCCCGTGCAAAAAGCGCGTCGAACTCCTGACGCTTTTCAGAGCTTTGCATCTGGGAGAACGCCGGAATAAGAGACTGAATCATGGCCTGAGCGAACATCGATGCCATACCCGCGAACGTGAATGCGACTGAGTAGTAAGCTAGTGCTTTCACCGAGACAAGCTTCGTCAAAAAAAGTTTCTCAATATTCCCAAGAAGCATGGCTGCGATCATTGCAACGATCCAGCCACCGCCGAATTTGATAAGCGGCCGAACACGGTCGCGGTTGAAGGTGACAAATGCGAGCGGGGGAAGGACGTGGGCCGAGAAGTAGACGGTGATGGTAAGCATTCCGACAACGACGGCGAATCCCCAGCCGACGGCTTGGACAATGCCGCCGCCGAAGTAGAGGATGACCGGCGTTACGGCGGCCAGAAGGATCTTCGGGACGGCTGAGGTCAGCATGTTCAGATCCATTCGCAGGCGGGCGAGCATTGGCGAATTCAGGACGGACGAGAGAATGCCGAGAAAGAATGAACCGGACGTTATCTTTAGGGCGATGCTGGCCTGGGATAGAAGGTGTTCGGGGACGTTCAGCAACGCGACGATCTGATAGGAAAAAAGGAAGATCGGGACGGCGACGACGAGGGCAGAGATGGCCGCGATGGCCGTTGCGGTCCAGACTATTTCGGCTTCTTTCTTCTCGTCACCTTGGCCGTAGGCTTCGCTGGCGAATTTCGTCGAGGCCACGCCCATTCCGAAATCGGCGAACGCGAAGTACGTCGGGATCAACCCGACAAGCAATAGAACTCCGTAACTCTCCGTGCCTAGAAACCGAATAATGAATGGCGTGGAAATGAACGAGACTGCCAACGGAGCGACTGAACCGCCCAGGGTCCACATTGATCCCTTGACGACCTTGGTAGTCATTCCGGCGGTGGACGGAATCTGTTTTGGGGTTTCGCCGGCTGAGTCAGCGGTCAGGTCTGGTGTCACGTGATTTAGTTTACCACGTAGGCCGAGGGCCTGATCAGTCGTGGGGCATGAACTCCGGACCTTGATCTTCAGGTGACGAGCTGCGGCGATGAGACTATTATGTCTGTTGAGCCAAAGCTTTAAAACAATCGAATCTTACTTACGCACCCTAAGCGGTAATGATGTACGCAACCACCGATGCCCAGTCCGGTGTTGAAGTTTGCGATCGAACAGACTCAGCGATGCCGCACGCAAGCCGTAACAGTCGAAACTCATCTATGTTGTCCCGAGTTGTTGAATCAAATACAGGCATTTATTGTATGGATATTGATCATGCTGTTCGTTATACCCTTTGCTTGAACATCAAGTCTGCAACGAAATAATTCTTAATTCTTATGATTTCCACTCTTTTATCGCAGTATTGCCGATCGCGTTTTCGCGGTGGCCGCCGCCTTGTCAAGCTTGTTGATCGCTTCTACTCATTGAAAGATGTTGGAATAAGTACTCCATACGGAAAGGTAAATGTGGACCTTACTAACTCCTCGGGCTATACAATCGCCGCGTTCCGTCCGACGCCCGAAGGCGATATCATTCGCCGATACGCCAAAGGTGTTTGTTACGACGTTGGGGCCAACTACGGGATATATTCCGTGCTGATGGCTCAGACCGCAGATGTTTACGCCTTCGAGCCAAACCCGCTTATTTTCAAACACCTTGATAAAACCGCCCGTCATGCGTCCATCACTCCGTTCAACGTCGCCCTGTCCGACACGGCAGGGACTCTCGACTTCTTCATACCGGAAGATGAAACGATGGCATCCTTAACGAACTGGACCTCCGATGAAGATATGTCCGGGATTCGAAAGTTCGCCGGAGCGGTCACCAAAACCTCTTGCAGGGCCGAAACTCTCGACGCTTTCGTTAAGGAAACGCAAATCCCGCCGCCGAACTTCATTAAGGTCGATGTTGAAGGAGCAGAGATCAACGTCTTTCGTGGGGGACGCGAAACGATCAGAGAACATCGCCCCGTGATCTTCTTCGAAACATCTCAAGCCCTGTGGCCCAAGATGGGCGCAAGTGCGGAAGAGGGATTCGAATTTTTCCGTTCCCTGAACTACAAACTTTTCAAAGATCAAACCGAGCTAACAAACCTCAATATGGATTGGGATAACGCTTTGGCGATACCCTGCTAGGGATCCAATTATTCCCCACCTCTAGCTCGACAACTGCAGCGGACGAGAGAGCCCGCGGAAGGCTGCAGAGAAGTCCAAAAAGAATCGCTTCGATTCAGCCGTTTGGGGGGACGATGTTCCTTGTGGCGGTCCCGGCTCAACCGACCAGACGGATCTTGGGATGCCGAGGGGTTCGCAGCAAAAGACATGTTGACAGTCTCCGGTACGTCGTGGATAATGCTCGTCCGCCCTCTGGGGAGGCGTCTGATTCTTGAAAGATCAAGCCGAGATGAGCCGCCCGTAAGTCATTGATTTTGTTTTAAATGAAACAAAAGGTGCCACGCGAAACGAAACAAAGCTACGACTCGGCGGACATATATGCAGCGATCTCGCGGTGGCCGCCCAAACTATCTCAGCTTCTTTTTTCTCGTCACCTCTACCAAAGGCTTCGCTTGCAAACTTAGTGGAAGCCACGCCCATGCCGAAATCGGCAAACATAAGGTAGGTCGGAATCAGTCCAACGAGCAACAGAAGGCCATAGCTCTCTGTGCCAAGAAACCGGATCACAAACGGTGTAGAAATGAACGAGACCGCGAGTGGAGCAACGGAGCCTACTAGGG
>JAQSDP010000496.1 GCA_029945985.1 bacterium
TCGGTTCGGTCCACCGGCGAGAAGAGTTCGCGACCGATAAACCCGGTACCCGAGATATTGAATGCCACAGCATCTCCGTTCTGTGATTTGAACGTTGTATGGCGGCGTCCGTAGCTGAACTTGAACTCGTTTGCGAGCGTTGCACTTATGGTTGTGTTCAGCGAGGCGCCGAAGGATGTGTCTTCGAACTCCGTGATACCGGTACGCGAAAAATCGTTCTGGCCGAGCGATTGGTTCTGCGATTCAACTTGGATACCGGTTTGGTCTCCGGTGTTGTAACCGAATCGCAACGTCAGATAATTGTTTTGGTTAAAGGCGTGATCGCCGCGAACAGAGAAGTAGTTCGCACGTTCCGTTACCGGGAATATCCGGTCGAGGCTATTGAGGGCCCTGAAAGCGATCGGAAGGCCGGCGTCATTCGTAGTACCGATGGGTACTGGTGCTCCTGAGATCAAGAATCGAGGGCCGACCACACCCGGAAGGATCGGAGAGATCGCAGGGCAGAGACTGCCGTCATTCGGGCTGGTTAGCGGGTTTGAACCGGTTAAGGCTGTCTGGCCACCGCTTGAAGCAAAGAAAGCGTAAGCGCGTGCGCCGCAAATAGAATTTGAGGTGCCGGCTGCGACGAGTCCGTTGATCGCAGCGGCTTGCTGAGGAGTCAGATTCGTGAAGGTTCGAGCGACCGGATTTAAGCCTGGAATAACCGGGATTGTAGCTGACGCCGTCAAGTTTCCGATTACATCACTCGTGAAGAATCCCGATTCGTCGCGCTGGCGGCGTTCGTATGCGGCGAAGAAAAATGTCTTGTCCTTGACGATCGGTCCGCCGAGTGTTGCTCCCCATTGGGTTCGCCGAAAGTCTGGATCGGGGATCGGCGAGAATGGGTTTGTCGCCTGTATGCTCTTGTCGCGAATGAATCCGAAGACGTTACCTGAAAAACTGTTGGTACCACGTTTAGTGATTACGTTCACCACGCCGCCGGTCGCACGGCCGAATTCAGCGGTGTACGAGTTCGTGTTGACCTGATATTCCTGCACCGCTTCCATGCTGACAGTGGAGCGTGCGGCGTTGATGGAGTTATCGGTAAAGTCGGCGCCGTCGACGTTGACCTGTGTTGAGCGTCCGCGTTGTCCGCCGATGTTCAAGCCGGAGGTTGGAGCCGGCCCGATCGGGCGTCCGTTGTCGCGGCCGACGGTCGAGAGTGTAAGTGCAAAGCCGGTCGCACTTCTTTCGTTGATCGGGAGATTCTCAATACGCTGTTGGTCGATAGTGTTCGAGAGTGATGTGCGTCCGGGTTCGATAAGCTCTACGGAATCTCCGGATACATTGATAGTGATGTCAGCTCCACCGATCTCCATTCTGATGGGCAGTTGAGCGACCTGGCCGACCGTAAGACGAACCGGGGAGATAACCGTTCTCTTGAAGGTCGGAGCCTCTGCGGTGATCTCATAATCGCCTGGGGGCAATCCTATAAATGTATACGTGCCGTCGCTGCCCGCCGTGACATTCCGCGAAAATCCTGTCGCCGAATTCTTGGCTGTTACGCTTGCCCCGGCTACGACCGCCCCGTTCGGATCGGCAACTGTTCCCGAAAGGTCGGACGTACTTGTCGAAGCCTGGCCAAACGTAATGGAGACGGCGAGCGCCACGGCGGCGAAAGCGATAATGGTGTTTCCAATGCGCTTGGAAATATAGATGGCAACTGCGTGCATTGAATATTCTCCTTGTGATCGGGGGTCATGGGATCGGTGCGGCAGTCCAATACAAATCGGCGAAGACGCGGAGAGGCATAAACCTCTTCAACTAAAGCTGATCGAATTCGTAGTTAATGTGGACGTCGGACCGTTCCGCAAGACAGTTTGCTAAGTTGTTTGTAGCGTAAATTCTGCGATAAGGCAAGTAACAGACAGTGGCGATTCGGCGTTAGTCCGCAATGGGTTCAATAATGGAATCTCGTCTGATTGGTTTTACCAATTAAATTGGGGTACAGACCTCCCATTTTGACATTGAAGCGCTGGAAATCGACAATCCTGAAGACGCATGCAAATCATTCCGATATCCATTCCGACGCCCTTCTATGTTGGCGATGTCAATGTTTATCTGATCAAGGCGGATCCGGTGACCCTGATCGACGTAGGGCCGAAGACGGCTGAGGCGGCGGAGGCATTGAGGACGAAACTCAGCGAGAACGGCGTCCGGTTTTCGGATGTTCGGCGGATCGTCCTTACGCACGCTCACGAGGATCATTGCGGGCTCGCGAAGCAGGTTCGCGACGAAGCGAAGAACGCCGAGATACTTATCCATGATTGGGAGACGGGCAATCTTTTTGGCCGGCTTGGGGAAGATCAGCATCGTAAATTGCTGCTGAGATCGGGGGTACCGCCGGCGGTCTTTGAAGACATGAAGTCGCTGTATGATGAGATCAGCCTGCTGACCGATGCTCTCGAAGATGGTGAGTTTGTGCCGCTCAAAGACGAAATGGAGCTTGAGTTTGCAAGCGGAAGCCTGCGGGTGCTTCATACGCCGGGGCATACCCCGGGATCGTGTTCCTTTGCGCGGGAGGCGAACCGGACGCTGATCTGCGGCGATTGCGTGCTTAAACGCATCACCCCGAACCCTATCGTCTCTCCTGACCCGATCGATCCCGATCGCCGATTTCCCTCTTTGGCAGAGTATCTAGTTAGCCTCGCAAAGCTGAGAAGCTACAAGCCTACGCTTGCTTACGGAGGTCATGGCGAACCCGTCACGGATTTCGAGGAAATCTTCAACCGATATGTGCGGGCGATCGACGAGCGGCAGAAGAACGTACTTAACCTTGTAATGAAAGGAGGGTCAACCGCATTCGAAGTTGCTCAACGGCTGTTTCCAAACTCCTTTAACCACGACGTTCACCGTTTTCTAGCAATCTCGGAATCGATCGCTCATCTAGATTACGCTTACTCGGAGGGGAAGGCTGGGGTGGAGATGAACGACGGCGTTGAAGTTTATCGGGTCGGCTGAAATCGGTGGAACCGTAAATCTGTCTAAGATGCCCGATCAACCAGAACTAAGCGACTAGAACGGAGTCGAAAGCGTGGCCGGATTCGTCAAACTCGCCAGACACATCAGAAACGTTGCAGACCGTTTTGCACGCGCTGCACCGCGTTTTTTGTTTCTGAGATCGGGAAAATACCGCCAGCACCTAAGCGACAGTTGTAAGATTCATGGATACCAAGATCGAGGCAGCCGACGCGATGGTCGGATAGAGCCGGTTGCAGATGTCGCGGAATCGGTTGGTTGTTTTTGATAGGCCGTCGAAACCCGGAAGTTGGTGGGCTCGCTTGGTCACCGTTCTATCGAGAATATCGATGCCCTCGCCGCTGTCGTCGCCGAAGAGCGCGGCGATGCAGTACTCGGTACGGTCTTTAGCAAGCGACCCTTGCCCGACCGGTCGCCAAAACGTTTCGACGACCTTGCGGGCGATCTTCTGAGCAGTCTCGCTCTTGGCAAGCTCGATGCGGGCAACGCTGCGATAGAAATGGGTATGGGCGGCCTCTTCTTTGATGATGCCTTCAAGGATCTGAGAGAGCACCGGATGGTTCGCGAGCTCTTTCATTTTTCGATATGCCTGGCCGGTGGACATTTCGTGGATAGCGCCGAATGCCATATGGGTCGCCGTGAAGCGGCTGCCGAGCAAGTTCGTGATGGTCGTGAGAAGGAAAGTGTTCGCGTGATAGGTCTTGGGAACGTTGCGGTGGGTTTGCTTCTGCCAGTCTTCAGGCGTCTTGTAGCCCATCTGATTCAAGAAGCGATCAAGGACCTGGCCATGGGTCACTTCTTCGATTCCCCAACGCTCCATAAATTTTGAGATCACGGGGTCGCGTCCCGTGGGTGTGCGCTGCAGTTCGCGATGATACATTTCGGTCAGCACCTCGACGTCGCGCATATACAAGAGCACGGGGACGAACTTTTCATCGATCGGCGTATCGCGGACTTCGCCCCACGGCAGGGCGTCGATAAACTTATCGGTAAGGGTCCGGTCCTGCTTTTCGTACCAGTCTAAGACGTCTTTGCTTGATTCGAATGGCATCGTACAGATAGTAAGCCGCGACTCTTGAGTTCGCGATGATTCTCACAAAGTGGGATTATTCGGTAAACTAATCTTTCAAAGCTCGGGCAAATTTGTCACCCGCATATTAACATTAGAATTATGAGAAGAGTATTAGTTTTTGCTGCGGTCATGCTGTGTACCGCTTTCGCCGCCTACGCCCAGGGAGATTCACTCGCGATCGCGGGTGAAACCCGGCTGAAGAACATCAAGCAACTTACCTTCGGCGGGGAGAATGCCGAAGCATATTGGTCGACCGATGGGAAGCAGCTTGTTTTTCAGTCGAAACGCGAAGGCCGCAACTGTGACCAGATCTACACGATGAACGCCGACGGCGGAAACGTGAAGATGGTCTCAAACGGACTGGGCCGAACGACGTGCTCTTTCTTCTTCGACAAGAACAAGAAGGTGCTCTACGGTTCGACCCACCTCGGCTCGCGCGATTGTCCACCGAATCCGGACTTCTCTAAAGGCTACGTGTGGGCTATTTATCCCACGTACGACATTTTTACGTCTTACGCAGACGGCGGGAACATAAAGCAGCTGACGAATACGCCTGGCTATGACGCGGAAGCGACAGTTTCACCTGACGGAAAGAAGATAATCTTCACGTCGATGCGTGACGGCGATCTTGATCTCTACGTGATGGATACAAAGGGCAAGAACGTCAAACGTCTGACGACCGAGCTTGGTTACGACGGCGGTGCCTTCTTCTCGCCGAACGGCAAGCAGATCGTCTATCGTTCGTTCCATCCGAAGACCGAAGCTGAGATCGCGCGGTACAAAGATCGCCTCGCGAATAATCTGATCGAGCCGACGGTCTTCGAAATTTGGGTGATGGACGCTGACGGTTCGAATAAGCGTCAGGTCACCAAGCTGGCTACCGCGTCGTTCGCTCCATTCTTTACGCCCGATGGTAAGAAGATCATCTTCTGTACCAATCACTTTGCGACCGATCCCCGAAAGCGAAACTTCGACCTCGCGATCATCAACGCGGACGGCACAGGCCTCGAGCGGATCACTCACAACGAAACATTCGACGGCTTCCCAATGTTCTCGCCCGACGGCAAGAAACTCGTCTTCGCCTCGAACCGGAATGCAGGTGCTGTCGGTGATACGAACGTGTTTGTGGCTGATTGGGTGGAGTAGTCGTTCCTACACTTTCTTGACAGGCAGGCGATAATGAAATGGATCGTGCGTAACCGCCATGAGAAATTTCATTATCGCCACTGTTTTTTTCCTTGTCTCCGCGAATTCGCTGTGTGCCCAAGAACCGACCGCTCGTCTGCTTGATCAGTTCGGAGGAGGGCATCCCTGTGGCGACATAATGGGACGTCTCGATATGCTCTTGAGCCAATGGACGGAAAACACCGAGGAGCGAATAGTTGTCGTCTATTACAGTAAGCGTTTCCGTAAGACAACGAAGTATGGAAAGAACGGAGAACCGAACACAACCGTTCTAGCGTATCCACATCCGGAGGATGGTTTGAATTGGGCGAAGGGAATTCCTCAGTATTTGATGGACCGACTTACGGGTGGTGGAACTCAGCCGAATAATGAGAATCAAAAGCTCGTGTCCAAGCTTCGTGAGGAAACGGTTTTTGTGAACGGGGGCTACGCGGAGCAGATGGAGGCAGAGATCTGGCTCGTTCCTCGCTCAGCCCCGGACCCAGCCCCGAGTTACTTTTGGTTACGGGAATCGGATGTGAAATTTGGAGCTAAGAAACCGTATTGGGTGCCCCGTTACTATTTCTGCTATGAGGGTCAATGAGGTTTAGGGCGCTTGTTATTTCGTGTTTTCTTTGCTGCGCAGTCACCGGTCTTGGCCAGCAGAAAGAACCGCGTTTGTTCGACAAGATAACGGACGACCTGCCCTGCGGAGATGCAATGGCGAGGCTCGACTATTTCTTCACTGAGATCACTGACAACGAACCGAACTTGCGAGGCTTAGCAATTTATTACGAAGGCTCATATCGTGAGACGAAATACTCTCGTGGCGGTGAGAAGTTAGCTGAGCGGACAATGGCTCCAGTTTTCGGAGAAGCCCAGAACCGCATTGGCTGGCTTCAGAAGTATGTTAACTTCCGCAGATTTCCAAAGAACCGGCCAGCCTTCGTGTCGGGTGGATATCGGACGAACTTTACCGTTGAGCTTTGGCTGGTTCACAGGAACTCCCAGAATCCTAAGCCGAAACCCGATATTGTGGACATTAGGTTTCGGAACGGAGCGTTCACTGAATTCCACTGTAACTGAAATTAGTGTGACCGCGCCTTGATTCCGAAGTACCAAACCCAGCAAATAAACAATATCTGAAGCGGGATGCGGAATAGCAGATACCACGGGCCGTATTCCATGCCGCCGAATTGGACTTGTTTGAGGCTGCCGGCGATGTTTGCGGGCAGGATGAGGACGAAGAACACTATCAATACGATCGACGTGAGCCGCGATGTTTTGCTCAATAATAACCCGGGCACGGCTAGGAGTTCGCAGACGCCGGTGAAATAGACGAGTTCGCGTTTGGCGGGGACCACGTCTGGCATCAGTTCGATGAATTGCTCGGTATTCGTGAAGTGAGCGATACCTGCCGCGATCAGCATTACAGCCATTGCCGCACGGCCGACGAAGGATAGTCCTAGCCGTCCGGCGAGCAAATACCTATCGGTCAGATAGAGCCCTCCAAAGGTCACAAGCAAGATGATCAGCGGTGCCATTATTAAATCTCCCGTGAGTCTTATATCCTAAACTCCTCACAATGAGTATTCCCTTCTGCAAATTTCACGGCTTCGGCAACGATTATATTGTTATTGAGCGCGACAACATCCCGGCCGGGTTGGATCAGATCGATATCGCGCTTGGTATTTGTCAGCGGCACACGCGTGTTGGGTCGGATGGGATCGCGATCGTTGAAAAGCTCGACGGAAGTGAGGCGGATTTCTTTTGCGAGATCGTGAATCCGGACGGCAGCGTTGCGGGCTTTTCTGGCAACGGGACGCGGTGCGCGGTTTCATATATCTATTACAAAGAACTTTGGAAAGAGCCGAAACTGAGGCTTAAGACCCGGAGCGGCGTGAAGAACTATCGGTTGATCGAGGAAGAGTCGCCCGGCCACTATTGGTTCGAGGCCGAGATCGGCAAGCCGCAATTCTCGAGTTCGGAAGTGCCCATCAACTCTCCTAACGTGCTCGAGAGGGTTCTTGATTTTCCTGTCATGGCGAGCAGCAAGGAATTCCTCGTCTCCGGCGTCAACGTTGGCAATCCCGTCGCGTGTATTTTTGTGGATGAGTTCGACCCTATGTGGCGGGTTTACGGCCGCACTCTCGAGGGAAACAGCGCGTTTCCCGAACGGGCGAACATAGTCTTCGTAAAGGTCATCGATCGCGAGAATATCGAACTGAAGATATGGGAACGCGGTGTCGGCGAGACGTCTTCGTCGGGAACCTGCGTGAGCGGGTCGGGAACTCTCTCGGCGTTGACGGGTCGCACCGGCCGCAAAGTTTCAGTGCATACCGAAGGCGGTACGACCGAATTCCTCTGGCGCGACGATGACGAGATGTTGATCGTCGGCCGCGCCGATCTCGCGTTCTGCGGCGAATGGTCGCCATGAGGATTTAGATCGCCGCGATGCGTGACAATCGCCGAACTAACAGGAATAGAGGGTAACTGAGAACGATCACGCCGAGGGCGTATATGCTGTTCTCAGAATCATTCATTACCGCGCCGACCAGGAACGCGGCCGAACCTACCATCACAATAAGCGTTGTCCACGGGTATCCCCACGCCTTGAAGGGGCGAGCCAAGTTCGGCTCTGACCAGCGGAGCTTGATCAACGACACGAACGCCGAAAGATAGATCCCAATAAAGAGAAATGCGCTAACGGCGAGCAGCCTTTCGAAAGTTCCGATCAGGATCAACGGAAGGGCTGACCCGATTGTGATCGCCAGGCCGATAACGGGCGTCCCGCCGCTGTTAACTGATGCGGCTTTCGAGAAAAGCGAGCCGTCGCGAGCCATAGCAAAAAGGACTCGCGGACCCGTCAGAAGGTTACAATTCATGATGCTAAGCAATGAAATGATTGCGAGGACTGTAATTAGTTCACTTCCATACTCGCCGAAAATCACAGTCGCGGCGTCCGCGGCAGCCAATGTCGAAGCTCCGAGTTTTTCAAGTGGTAGTACGTAAAGCAGGGCGAGGTTGAACAATAGGTAGATCGCCATGACCGACAACACTCCGGCAATCATCGCACGGGGTAGACTCTTCGATGGCTCCTTATTCTCTTCAGAAAAGTAAGCCGCGGCATACCAGCCGTCGTATGCGAAGATCACTCCTTGTAACGCGAGAACCATGGCACCAAGAGTTGCCATTGGAGAAAGCGTTGTTATGGGAGCGGTCCTCGTTTCTAAATCCGCGCTCGGGTTTGCGCCGCCGATCAGGAAACAAGCCGCGATGAGCAATAGAAAAACGAGAGCCTTCAAAAAACTAGTCACTTCCTGCAACTTGCTTCCGACCTTAAGACCGAACCAATTGAGTATCCCAAGCAGCAGCAGAACGCTTAAGGCAATGACCTTAACGTAAGGTGAAAGGTCGGGCAATAATAGGGCGAAGTATTCGCCTATCGTGATGGCCGTTAAGGCGAAGCCGGCGGGATACCCGATCCAGTCCATCCAGCCGACCGCGAACCCTGCATACGAACCGAAGGCTCGCTCCGCATAGATATATGGCCCGCCCGTTTTCGGTATGCTAGTGGCCAGCTCGGCTACCTGCACAACGCCGAACAGTGCGTAGATACCGCCCACGACCCATGCGGCCATCACCAGCCAACCGCTTCCCAATTGAGCGGCGACGGTGCCGGGCGTGCGCAAAATTCCAAGCCCGATCATTCCGCCGACGGTGATCGCGATCCCAAAAGTCACTCCAAGGATCTTCAGGAGCTTCGCGTCATTTTGGACGCCGGTCCGGTCAGAGATTTGCATACAAAGTGAGTGATCAGGGTTGGTAGAAAATCTACTCAGTCTAGTATGGCTTTGTGGATTACCGCAAGTGTTTTCTTAAATAGGAAATGATCTTGTAGCCGTCGATGTAGACCCACGGTTTTTCGCCGAGGGTGTAGTGGCCACAGGGGAGCGAGACTTCGCTGTGTTTGATGTTGTGGCGGCGGAGGGCTTCCATGGTTTCGAGGGTGAGTTCGAGCGGGAAGCTGAGGTCGTATTTGGTGTAGATGTAACGCTGTGGGCGGTCGGGAAGCGACGCTAATTTGTCCATGTAAGCCATCGGCGAAACCGGACGCCAGAATTCGCGAAGCTCGTCGAGCGTGATGTTGTCGCCGAAGCTCTGGCGGACGTGATAGGTCGAGAGGCCGTGCCAGACGACGTCGGCCATGTATCCCGAAACGTGATTGAACACGGCGGCGTTGATCCGCAGATCGTGAACGAACGCCATGAACGCCACGCACGAACCGATGCTCGTCCCTACGATCCCGATCTTCTCGTATCCCTGATCTTTCAGCCACGTTACCGCCGCCCGGGTGTCGAGTATCGCCTGGCGGATCGACTGCAGTGAGCGGCCGACATTTGGCGCGACCAGGTGATCGGCACGCTCGAGTTCGGGCGGCATTCGCTCTTCATGATAGGGCAGCGTCAAGCGGAGGGCCGACATACCGGTCTTGTTCAAGAATTTTGCGAGATCGAAATACGTCCCGGCCTTCGCGTTCCAGTGCGGAAGAAT
>JAQSDP010000497.1 GCA_029945985.1 bacterium
CTGCGGCCACCAGGACGAACCTTCGAGAAGCCCCCAGGATCACCGTTGACATGGAAGAGATCATAAGTGCGAGCTGCGATGCCCTGGTGACCGAAAGCAGCAGTGCGAGGGCGATGCTGCAAACGCTGAGTCCCAGCAGAAGCACTTTTTGCAATCGCTGGGAAGTCGCGAACGCGGTCAGGAGAAGTCCGAACGTAACCGCGCCAACCAACTGCAGAACTTCGGCAAACGTGGTGTAGTGTCCGTAGAAACCGGCAGCTCGAAACTTGCGGCTTGGCTTCCACGAGGAAAACCCCAAAGCCGTGGCGGGATCGCGGGCCTGGTTAAGCATGGGGCCTGCAATCTCGACCGAGTACTCGTAGTCCGGTCGATACAGGGTCAGCCGCACAATCTGCCTCTGGTCGAGAGCCGCAACAACATCCTCCGGCTTGCTTATCTTGAGTCCGTTTACCCTCACGATCGTATCGCCATCCGCGACGCCCACGCTCGCAAGGGGGCCACCGGCCACTACCCCTGCGACTTCAACGCCGCGACCCATCAACTTCTGGACCGGTGCTGAAAGGGCAGCTATCATGCATGAGCCGATCAGGGCGATGGTCAGGAAGATGACGGCTCTGCGGTTTTTGATCACATTGACGGAGTAAACGAAGATGAGAAACGTGGATGCACCCCGAAGCTTGTCCAGCGATATCCAGGGTTCGTAGGACAGGATCGAGCTAATAAGGCTCCATGCAAACAATGCACAGAGGGCGAGTCCGACGGCGGTGAGAGTTATTACAGGGCGGGGTTTGAAGAACAGTCGCACGAGCCATGCTGTCATCCCGATAAGCCATGCAGTCTGCGTCGCCGCTATCGAATGCGGGGCAAACAGGATCATGAGCGCTAGAAAGACGAACGCAGCCATTTCCAGAACGCGCGGCACTCGATCATGGGTCTCTATACCCGCGAGGCTCTCCAGGAGATTTACTGCGGATCTCATAAACTAAACAAAGATTGACTCTCGTGATTCGATACCGTAGTCTGGCAAACGCCGCCTGAACATGCAAAATAGGCCCACAAATCGCACCGGCTGATCGATGATCAACTTGGACGGACGCGCTCCAAAAAAAATGACTGACACCGACCTTGCTCTTTCCGCTGAGATCAAACTCTACTACGACCTCCATGTTCCGGGAGATCTGACGGTTCCGGCTCCTCTTCTTATCGCGGTACATGGATATGGAGCCCATAAGCGGCATATGATGCGGGAAGCAAAGCTCGTCACCCCGGACAACTTTGTGATCGCTTCAGTACAGGCTCCACATCAGCATTTTCGACAAACCCCCGACGGTTATAAGGTAGGATTCGGGTGGCTCACTGACTTCAAGCCTGAGAGATCGGTAGCGTTGCACCACAAGTTTCTCAACGATCTTATCGACAAACTCGTTGACGATGGTGTTGCGGATCCGGCTCAGGTCTATCTCTACGGTTTCTCACAGGCCTGCGCTCTGAACTTTCGTTATGCGTTCACGTTCCCCGACTCTCTCAAAGCGGTCGTCGGCGTGTGTGGCGGCATTCCCGGCGACCTTAATACAAATCCGGCGTACAAACCCTTCGAAGGGTCGACAATGTATCTGTTTGGCGACGACGACGAGTTCTACAGCCAAGAACAATTCGCGGAATTTGATCGAAAATTAAGGGATCTGTTGCCGAACTATTGGTCAGTCCATTACGAGGCAAAGCACGAGATAACCCAACCAATGCGAGAAGATATCCGGCAGTTTCTCGCCGAGACGCCGCTAAAGTAAACGGATCTTTCTAACCTCAACACGGCCATCGAGCTCACTTGGCAAAGCTACGACAGGCTTTTCCGATCCCTCCTCAAGCGTTGCTGAAAAACGTTCTGCATTTATGCCTGCGAACAGCGTCCGGCCGCCAAAAAGCGTTACTTGTACGCGTCGTCTTGATTCCTTAATGGGAAGGGTGAAACTCTTCTCGATACGGGTTTCGCCGATACGGAAACTCACGTCCACAAAAGAGTCAAGCGGTGTAGCATTCTCGTTGGAAAGCGGAGCGATTCTCACTTGTCGAGCGGTGAAATCTGCAGATCTGCCCGCGAGGTCGATCTTCTCGGTCGCCACGAACGTAAGTGTACGAAGGTACGATGCCGGGCCTCGCACACGGATCCTGGCCGGCGCTGCCGCCTCGGCATAAACTTCAGATCCTTCAGGAACCGCCCCCTGAGTGTCGACGCGCACAGCAACTTCCTTCTCTTCGATGGTTTCGAGGCGGACGATGATCTTCTTCGGACTCACGTCTTCGAGACGAATACCGTTGGGAAGGTCCGGCAGTGAAACGGTGTCAGGAGCAAGCGTTACCGTGTGATTACCTATGGAATACGCCGTCAGATCTACGAACACTCTTAGATCACTTTCCCGTATCGTCTGGAGCCGACGCTTGTCGCCGCTGATACGTATCTCAACCTCGTCGATCGGTTGGTTGGTGGCCTCCGCATTTTCCGCGATACGCAGGACGAGCGGGACCTTATATCGATCACTGCCGACTTCGCTCAGGCCCGTTACTCCGACCCAGAGAGCGACTGTTATGGCAAGGGCAAGCACCTTGGTAAGCCAGTCCTCGAGAAAGATCTTCTTTAGAATCTGCCTTGCGAGTGAAGCGTTGACCCGCAGCGGTTCTCTGGGCAATGTCGAAGGCATTTTGATCTCATCCGAGGGTGACCTCGGTCTCGGCCTCCTTCATCGTTTTTGTCCTTTCGCGCTTTTCCTTAGCTAACGGTATATCCATCGCATCCATCAGGAGCTTACGAAGCTCAGTCGTATCCAGGTTTCGACGAACGTCACCTGCTTCTACGTAGGTGATAAGTCCGGTCTCCTCCGACACAACAATCGAGATCGCGTCTGACCCCTCCGTGATACCTATAGCCGCACGGTGACGTGTGCCAAGCTCGCGCGAGATCCCCGGGTTCTTGGTAAGTGGTAGAAAAACGGATGCCGCCGCGATTCGTTCGTTCTGAATTATCACAGCACCGTCGTGTAGCGGCGTGGAAGGATTAAAGATCGTGACGAGAAGGTCGTAGCTGATCCGTGCATCGAGTTGAACACCCGCGTCAACGAAATTGCGAAGTCCGACGTTTCTCTCAACAACGATGAGTGCTCCCGTTTTCTCGGTCGCCAGTGTTGTAGCCGCTAGTACTATCTCGTCATAGACCGTCCCGCCGAACTGTCCCTGCTGCCTGCGAAGAATTGGGAACCGGATACGATTTGCGAAGTAAATGAGTGCCTGGCGTATCTCTGATTGAAACAAGACGATGATCGCAAAGCCTATATATAGAACTGCCGATCGCAATACGAACTCGAGGGTTGCCAGATCCTGCGAGATCGCGATCCAGTACAAAAGGGCGAGCAGTACTATGCCGACCATGGTCGGGACCGCACGAGTGCCTCTTAGCAGCCTCAGGACCACATACACGATGGTGAAGACCAGCGCGATGTCTAATACATTGCGAAGCGTCAACAGGGTCGTAAGCTGGTCTAGAAACAGCTGCATTTTCAGAGACTTACAGTAGGATTCCGGGCCAGGCCAAGGAAGTTTTCCGGCCAGTGCAGGAACGGTACGGTTAACTCGATAGGATATCACACGTCAGCGGGCCATCAGGCACGTTTTCGCAGCATTGCGGCGTAAATGACCCCTACAAGCTGACCGCTGTCCGCCACCACTGCAACCGCCCCGATCCCATTCCTTTCGATCAGGACGCGTGCATCCGCGATGGAATTTTCAGCATGAACGAAGTGCTCGTTTGCCCTGCTGCGGATAGTCTGTCGAATCAGGGTCGTTCGCCACCGCTCCGATGCTATAGCTTTCAGATCGTCAAGCACGAGCATCCCCAAAAATCGGCCACTATCGGCCACCGCAAACGTGCTTCGTCGATGCATCGGCAGGATCTCGTCGATGAACCGCTGGACCGTAAGGTCCGGCGGAACGGTCGCTGGCAGGCCCATCAAGGTCTCGGCTTTAACGTTCTCTTCGGAGTTCACCTCCTGGATGATCGAGGTAGCCGCGTCGAATAGGAAGAAGCCTACCAGGACAGCCCAAAAGCTAGCAAAATACTCGCCTCGAGCTACGGCCAGGAGAAGTCCCAGAACGATCATCCCGACCGCGATCACCTGCCCGCACCGGCCGGTCAGCACGGTGGCTTCGTTAAGGTCTTTGCCTTGGTCCCAGAGGTAAGCTCGCAAGACTCGCCCGCCATCGAGCGGATACCCAGGAAGGAGATTGAAGACGGCGATCAAAAAATTTGTGAGTGCAAGAAGAAAGAGGACCAAGGTTAGAATGTCGGTCTCAATGTAGCTTGAGATTACGATGAATACAGCAAACAGCATCGCGAGTGCAAAGCTCGCCGCCGGCCCGGCAACCGCTACTCGAAACTCCGTCCGCGCTGTTTCTGGTGGATGCTCGAATCTAGCTAGTCCGCCGAAGGGATGCAGCACGATCTCGAGCACCCGGAGGCCCTCTCTCCGAGCGACTACTGCGTGGGCGTATTCGTGTAAAAAGATCGAGGCGAAGAAGAGTCCGGTAGCTGCAAGGCCAAGCAAGATGCTGCCCGGGATATGATGGTTCAACGACTGAATGCTTGCCGCGGTAATGCCGGTCATCAGGATGAGCACGAGAACCCAGCGATTGTCCACCCGAACCGGAATTCCGGAGACGGTAATCAGGGTGATCTGCCGTTTTAACAACTCAAGCATCTACCCATTAGCGTACGGCAGCGCCTCCCGATTCTCCAACGAAAATCGGGCCCCTATGCGAGGCCCGAGAGCCGAGTAAATTGAACTGGCTACTTTACTCACCCGACGCCGACCGCGCCGGCATCTGCGTCAGCTGCTGCGGGGTTAGATTCAAGGCATTATCGCCGGCGATCACTGACACGGACGAATTCCACATAGCAAATCCTTCTCCCGTGCGGGCGACTCCAAAAAGGTAGTACTGGTCGGGCTTCACACTCCCGAGTTGAGCCTTGCCGGCTCCATCCGTACTTCCGGTGTATTTGATGTGCTCCTTCAGAGCGCTCATGGCTTGTCTGTAGAACTCCGCGTAACGCCCTTGGTCTGCGGTCGCAAGAGCGAGGCTGGCTGTAAGCGACTGACCTTCGATCGGCTCGAGATCAGCATCGCTCAATATCGATTCAAGATCCTTGTCGAGCAGGTAAAATCGCGTATTCCGTGCTCCCTGAGTCGAACCATTTCGCGTCGAGACCTTAGCCTCGATCAATACCGTACCTGATGTAGGAATGGTTCCTGCCGATCCGGGAACGTTCCGGGCCGGAACAGGATAATCGGCTCCCGGCGTGTTGGTTACAGGCATGGTCGTGGGCGGAATGGAGCTTACGTCGCTGGATGCAGTGTTTGACGGCACGGATGCTCGTTCCATGTCGGGCCGTCGACTATTAACATTTACCGACAAATTGGTATTTGTTTCGTCTCTAGACGAGGAGACAAGGTATATGAGCCCGAACAACACCAGTACGCCAAGGAGCACGACCGGAGCTATGACCCAAGGAGGTATCGAATCGGTTTTTGGCTCTCTTTCGACGACAGCCATTGGAATGTGGCTGCGTGTAGCGGACACCGGACGGCCGCAGCTCGGGCATGCTACCGCGGCTGTTGATATCTCGTGTCCGCATTCAGGACAGTATATGAGTGACATGATGCAATTTCCTCCTGTTTTCCTACCTTATCGAGGACTAGTGCATCACGTGTGCCATGACTAGGCTCGGGACCCTTATTCGAACGGCCCGCATGTTCCAACTTGTCGGAGTACTCGAAGTACTCCGAAGCGTTGCAGACCAAATTGGACGCGCTGCACCGCGTTTTCTTGATTGCGCGACGAGGATTTGGCATTTTGCATCCAGGAGGCGACGTTTCGCGCTAAAAAGCAAAGAATCAGTAAATTGACGGGCTATTTCAGGAGGCGGAGGACCTCGGCGACACTCCAGGCCTGGGCAGGACATCCGCGGGGTGAGTGAGGGGTGTCGGCGTCAAATATCTCGGATATTTGGCCGACTCCGGCTTCTCGGAGGTGTTGTTCAAATCCGGCTAGCTCAGCCGTAACCTGGCGCTCGGGATACACACGTCGGACGGCCTCGACGAATGCACCTATCAGCCATCCCCAGACGGTTCCCTGGTGATAGGCTGAGTCGCGCTCGAAGGGTGACCCGATGTAGGTCGGGCAATACTTTGGATCATTCGCCGCAAGCGACCGCAGGCCGACCGGCGTCAGCAATTCGGCTTCGACCTTGTCGACGACCTTGCGAGCCCGTTCGTCGTCGAGCATCGAATGATAAAGCGACGCGGCGAAGATCTGATTGGGCCTCACGGATCCGTCGCGGGTTCCGTTTTCGACCACGTCGAACAGGCACTGTTCGTCCTCATTCCAGAACACGGAATTGAATGACATCTTTGTGAGCTCGGCCATTGAAACATATTTGGCTCGGTCCTGATCGTCCCCGAATCGGCCGGCGAGTTCGGCCATAACGCAAAGGGCGTTGTACCAAAGTGCCTGAATCTCGACGGCCTTCCCAGTTCGCGGCGTGATGACGAGACCACCGATCTTGGCGTCCATCCACGTAAGTTGGACGTCGGGCGAACCGGCATACAGGAGTCCATCGGTATCTACGTGAATGTTGTAGCGTGTTCCGCGAAGGTGCCGGGCGAGGATCTCGGCGAGCGTTTGGTAGAGATCTGTTCTGACAAATTCCAGATCGCCTGTGGACGCGATATAAGCTCGGACCGCTTCGAAGTACCACAAGGTCGCGTCCACGGTATTGTAGTCAGGCGTCTCGCCTTCATCGGGGAAGCGATTGGGGATCATGCCTTCCGAGACGTTCTTGGCGAACTCGTTCAGAATGCCTTTCGCGATCTCGGGCCGGCCCGTCGCCAGCGTGAGCCCCGGCAGGGCGATCATCGTGTCGCGGCCCCAGTCGGAGAACCATGGATATCCGGCGATGATCGTATGTCCTTCGCCGCGTTTTACGATGAATTGGTCAGCGGCGAGAACCAGTTGCTGTTCAAATTCGGACTTGGCTTTCGCGATCTTGATCAAATTCTTTCGACGCTTGATCTCCTGCTTTTCAAGGTTCGGCACATCGCTCGCCGACACGTCATTCTCTGTCGCCAAGATCACTGACGCAGGCTTGTTGAGGTCGAAGGCGATCTCAAATGGCTGGAAGAGGTCCTCGCGAAAGTCGAATCCGCGTTCCTTCTCTATTGCGTATTCGAAATTGTTGTACCAATATCCTGTTGGCTCTACCTGCACTCCGTTGTGGGCCGCGTACAGCGACGGCATATCGGCGAACGGCCGCATTCGTATCATGCCCCCGCTTTGCGAAATCTCACCGTTGAAATCGGTGGTCTGATGCTGGAGATGATGGTAGTCGACGAACGACAGCAATGGCCGCAGAGTCATAGAGGCTGCCTGACGCTTCCCGCCGGACTTATAGATGATCTTGTAGGTGACCACGGTCGCGTTCCGGCCGTGGACCATGAATACTCGCTTCTCGATCTCTACACCGCCTACAGCGAATGTCCAGATGGGGAACGGATCGAGTTTGAACGAGACGAGGTATCGGAACCCGGTCGGGTTTACGCTTCCCGGATACTGATTCGACGAGAGTTCAAACGATTCACTGGCAATCGTCACCGTCTCCTCGATCTTTGAGACGAGTGTGAGACGGCCGAGGGGAGGCTTAGTCGCGGCCGTGAGTATTCCGTGATAACGCCGCGAATTGGAACCTGCTATCGTCCCCGACGCAAACCCGCCGATACCGTTAGTCTCCAGCCACTCGCGGCCCGAGGCGGCGGGGAAGTCATTGCAGATCTGTGAATCGAAGTTGATCATCCGGAACTCTATTCAGTGATTCCAAGTCTATATTCCTACCGAGCAAAGCAGAAGCCCGCGCGTAAGCAAGGCGAAACGGCCCTGATGGGTGATGCGGCTAGGTCGACTTTCTGGAGACGATCGTACCGCCGTTCGGATTCGCCACCGGCAGAGATCCCATTTTTGAGTACTCGTATTTCGACTCTTGATACCTCCGCGCGGACCGCCCTTCAAGGGCATATTTTGGCCTTCAAAAGAAATTCGCGCATCAATTTGAAGGTTGCGGCGGGGTTCTCTTCCCAAGGGGTGTGGCCGCAGCGTTCGATGAAAGTCAGGACGGATCCTTTGATCAGATCGTGTGTTTCAACAATGCTGGATTCCGGGGACGGATCCTGGCGGCCGTGGATCAATAGGGTTGGGGCTTTGATCCTGCTGATTGTGGGCCGTATATCGAAACTGGGATATGCCCTGCCGAACTCGCGGCCAAGATCGTAGTTCACATCATCCGGACGAAGGGCAATTGCCATCTTGAGCCCAATCTCGCGGCTGTAATAGTAAACAGGCATTACCAACTTGTCGCGTTCGTAACTCGCGGTGCGAAAGAGTGACGGATCTTTTCGAGCTTTGTCCCTCCATTCGTTTCGAAGGGATATCACCTCGGGCAACAACCGCGAGCGCAGATTGTCGTCCATGATATCCGCGTATTTGTCCGTGATGACCGGCGAACCTGCTGTTATCAGTTTTTCAACCCGATCCGGATACGTACCGCTGTAAAGCAATCCGAGCATTGCGCCCCAAGAATTGCCTATCAGGATAAGCCTCGGGGCTCTGAGGTGCTGTCGCAGAAGCTCCAGGTCCTCAACGTAGAGCTCCATCCTAACGCTGTCCGGTTCGAGCTTCCCGAGTTTCGAGCGGCCGGTGCCCCGCTGTTCGAGCATCACGCAGCGGTAAGAATCTTTTAGCGCATCAGCGACCGGCTGCATATACCCAACATCAGAACCCGGCCCGCCCGAGAGCAAGATCACATAATCCCCCTTATCGCCGTGAACCTTGTAATGGAGCGTCACGTCCTTGCCGCGAAACTGCCCGTCGCGCGCCGCATCGGCCTGGGCGATCCCTGCAGCGGTAATGGAAAGTACCGCTATGATAGAAAAGAGAAAAAGCCGGATGGGCAGGGTGAAAGGGTTGCTCATATCAGCCACGGTACGTTTAGGCGTAAAAACAGTCAAATAGGCCGCATTTCGCGAACATCAATTGAGAACCAAGTCCGTCCTAAAGGGCGGCAAAGGCTTTCGTTACGAGCTTACGATGCAAACCTACCGATCCTTAAGGGATACGGGCCTCTCTCGCGGCGGCAAGTACGGCGAACACACCCGAAGATTGAAAGCGGCTGTCGAGCCGGCGGCTGGTTCCGAATAAGATATACGCCGCATTTGCAGACATGGCGGGCTGACCTACCGTCGAGGAGACATCATCTGAGATCTTCAGAAGACGGCCGGTCCGGATATTCTTCATCAGAATATTCCCAGCCAGGTTGGCAGCCTTTGAGCTAAAGGCAACCCAGCTTCCGTCGTAGGAGATAGCGATCTTTTCACCTTGGGTGATCGGGCTGTCACCGTTGCCTTGAAAATTCGCTTCGCCTGCACTTGCACGAGTGATGCGCCCCGAGTCCACTTCAACGACAAAGACATCCTGCAGCTTGTTCGTATCGTCGGGAACCATATTTGTCGCAGTTGTCGCAAACGCAACGAATCTGCCGTCACCCGAGATCGACGGCCATACGACGCGGCTTGAGCTATCGTCGCCCTGATCCTTGTCTCCGCCCGAAGCCGTCTTGCTGATACGTTTAAGAGTCGACATTCCGCTCTGCCAGACGTAGATATCCCACAGAGGGTTCTTGTCTTCTTTCGTCAGTGGCGGATGGGTGTA
>JAQSDP010000498.1 GCA_029945985.1 bacterium
GAAGAAGATCGCGTTGATCGGTGCGGGCCCCGCTTCGTTGACCGTCGCGCGCGATCTTGCGCCGCTGGGCTACGAGATCCATCTCTTCGACGAGCAGATCAAGGGCGGCGGATTTATGCGTTCGCAGATACCCGCGTTCCGTCTGCCCGAGCAAGTCCTCAATGATGAGGTCGATTACATCCTGCGCCTCGGCATTCATACACATTTCAAACACTACGTTTCAAGTTTGAAGGAGGTGTTGGAGCAGGATTACGACGCGGTGTTCGTCGGGACGGGAGCGCCTCGCGGGCGTGACCTTCCCGATCTTCCGGGCCGTCAGGAAGGTTCGGCGAACATTCACATCGGAATCAACTGGCTTGGAAGCGTGGCGTTTGAGCATACGGAGAAGATCGGAAAACGCGTGATCGTCCTTGGCGGTGGGAACACAGCAATGGACTGCTGTCGAACGGCGCGACGGCTCGGCGGCGAAGAAGTGAAAGTTATTGTCCGCTCGCCGTTCGCCGCAATGAAAGCATCGCCGTGGGAAAAAGAGGACGCGATGCACGAGGACATCCCGATCATCGACAACCACGTGCCGAAGTCGTTCGTGATCGAAAATGGCAAGCTTGTGGGCATGACCTTCGAGAAGGTTGAGGCGGTCTTCGACGAGAACGGCAAGAGACAGCTCGTGCCGACTGGCGAGCCGGACGCGTTCTACCCTGCGGATGATGTTCTGATCGCGGTGGGCCAGGAAAACTCTTTCCCCTGGATCGAGCGAGACCTCGGCGTAGAGTTCGACAAGTGGGAAATGCCGATGGTGGATAAGACAACGTTCCGGTCTACCCATCCAAAAGTCTTTTTCGGCGGCGATGCTGCGTTCGGGCCTGAGAACGTGATCACCGCGGTCGCTCACGGACACCAGGCGGCGGTCTCGATCGATCTATTCTGTGCCGACAAAGACCTAAGAGTAGAGCGGCTCCATCCAAGCGTGAATCTCCATTCGGTCAAGATGGGCATTCACGAATGGGCGTACGATAGCGAGATCGATCACGATAAGCGCTACCTCGTACCGCAGGCGGACAAGAGCCTCACTTTGAAGGACCGGAAGAAGGAGGTTGAGCTTGGGTTCGACCCGCTGACCGGATACGAAGAGGCCCAGCGTTGTTTGAACTGCGATGTGCAGACAGTCTTTACCGAGGTCAAATGCATCGAGTGCGATGCGTGCGTCGATATCTGCCCGACGGCCTGCATTACCTTCACGATGAACGGCGAGGAGGACGATCTTCGTTCGCGTACTAAGGTGCCGGCTCTGAATCTCACGCAGGATCTATACGTATCTGCCGGTCTGCCGCAAACACCTCGCGTGATGGTCAAGGACGAAGACGTCTGCCTACACTGCGGCCTCTGCGCCGAACGCTGCCCCACCGCCGCTTGGGATATGCAGCAATTCTGGTACAACGTCACAAAGGCGGGCAACGTGAAGTACGGCCCGATGGTGCAGATTACAAGGAATGCGAATGGTGCAGCTGCGTAGTGCCGAACGATAGAGTTTTCAACATGAGTTTCGCCGGCGTCTATCCGCATTATGTGGCGAAGGCGGAGAAGAAGGGGCGGACGAGGGAAGAGGTTGACGAGTGTATTCGCTGGCTGACTGGGTATACGAAAGCTAGCTTTCGCGATTTCTTCGAAAAGGCTCCGAAGTTGAATCCAAACGCGTCGCTGATAGCAGGTACGGTTTGCGGCATCCGGGTTGAGTATATCGATGATCCGCTGATGCAAAAGATCCGATATCTGGACAAGCTGATCGACGAAGTCGCTAAGGGCAAGAAGATGGAAAAGATCCTGCGCAGTTCAAATTAGTCGATCTACTCAAGCTATCATTCTCTCGCCGACACCCTCGACCTCGAGTACTGCCTGAAATCGTAAAGCGATTGCGCGAGCGCGCATTTTCAGAAAATCCGCTCGCTCTCCTGCGAAATCCTTATCGACACAAAATTCGAACAGTTCAATCCAACGAGCGAAATGTCCGGCCGTGAGGGGCGACTTTTCGTGCAGGTCGCGATGTACCATTAGGGGATTGCGCCCGTGCTGCTGATACGCGCCGGTTCCGAAAAGCAAGCTCTCCCAAAAGTCGCCGATGATCGGCAGGTGATGGTCGAGGTCGAGCTTCGCAACGTCCGTGAAGATGTAACCAATTACATCATCCGACGTAGCCCTACTGTAGAACTCGCGCATGAGATGGTCGATATCGGCTCGTGTTTCGATATCTCGGTTCATCGCTCCACCTCCTGCAAAGTATTCCGTACCGCGGTGATCCCCAACGTCAGTAGAGCGATCAGCTTCACGGCATCGAATACGATGTATAGGATATGCGCGCCTGAGAACGGGGCTGCGGTTCCGGCGATGACGAGGTCGGCGCGAGCATCGAGAACGGGAAGCAGCCAAACCGTCTCGAGCAAAAGGAGGAGGAGGATCGAGCCGAATAACCCGGTTTCGAATCGCGTGTTAGAACGTCCTCGCCAGAACGCAAAGATCAGCAGGAACGCCGCGACGATCTCCATCTTGTTAAGAGCAAAAAAGACAAGGCGTCCGATCCCTAGCCCTAAAGGCAAGGTGATGCCCGGAGCCTGGAATTTCAGCGGTGCCTCAATGAACGAGATGGCGAGGACCATCCCGAACCAAATAAAAGGTACCGCTATCTTCAAAGTACTAAGAGTCATCTTGATCTATCTCTCACCAAACGATTGTCATCTCGCGCCCGGGAATCCCGACTTTATGTACTAACACTATCTCCCACAGGAAGGCAAAAAAATGATCTGAATCATAACTCGTGAATAACTAGACAAAGGGAAGAAAAACAGTATTCTTAAGTCGTAGACTCAACAGGTTCGGCGTAGTGCTTTCCTAGCAAAAATGGCTGTAAATGACTTAGTGGTTCGCTTTGCGAACGTGAATGGTACCGGCTCGGCATCGGCGAACGCCCTGTTTACCAAGGCGGTGTTTCGAATGGGCGTGCCGGTGACGCCGAAGAACATTTTCCCGTCGAACATTCAGGGGCTGCCAACGTGGTACGAGGTGCGCATTTCCGAAAAGGGACATCTGGGCCGACGCGAAGGGGTCGACCTAATGGTCGCGGTGAATCCGCAGTCGATGAAAAAGGACTACGCGGATGTGAAGGCCGGCGGCTATTTCCTTTATGACTCGTCGAAACCGCTCCCGCCTGGTTACCACCGCGACAACATAACCCACATTCCGATCCCGTTGATGACGCTGTGCAACGCTGAGTTTACGGATGCTCGTCAGCGGCAGCTATTTAAGAACATCCTATACATAGGAGCATTATCGGCTCTTTTAGACATCGAGTTCTCAGTGCTTGAAGCAATGATCGGCGAGCAGTTCAGGGGTAAGGAAAAGCTGATCGAGCCGAACATTAAGGCGCTCAACATCGGTGTGGATTACGCTCGCGAACATTTCGAATGCCCGCTGACGATACGCGTCGAACGCCGGGATCTTCTGGGCGACAAGATCTTGTACGGCGGGAATTCGGCATGCGCTTTGGGAGCTGTATACGCGGGTGCAACGATCGCCGCCTGGTATCCGATCACGCCTTCGACTTCGGTGGTTGATGCCTTCGCGAAGTATGCGTCGAAGTATCGGGTCGATGCCGAAACTGGAAAACACAATTACGCCATCGTACAGGCCGAAGACGAGCTTGCGGCGATCGGGATGGTGATGGGAGCGTGCTGGAATGGTGCCCGCGCGTTTACGGCGACGAGCGGCCCGGGCGTCTCGCTAATGAACGAGTTTCTGGGACTAGGTTATTTTGCGGAAGTGCCTACGGTGTTGATAGATGTGCAGCGTACTGGGCCCTCTACGGGGATGCCGACGCGCACGCAGCAGTCGGATATTCTTCTCGCGGCTTATGCATCGCACGGCGACACCAAGCATCCGCTCCTGTTTCCTGCGACTCCAAAAGAATGCTTCGAGCTCACGGCGGACGCGTTCGACCTCACAGAACGGTTGCAGACTCCGGTGATCGTTATGACGGATCTCGACCTCGGGATGAACGATCATATTTCAGAGCCGCTCGATTGGGACGATTCGCGCGTCTACGACCGGGGAAAAGTGCTAACCGCTGAACAGCTAGATTTTCTCGGCAACGCAATAAACAGAATGCAGGCGGCGGTCGACGAGCATCAACCTGTCACGAATGGCAGCGGGAACGGAAACCTGGGCGCTTCACTGTCGGAACTCGACGCACAAACGCACGGCGACCATTCAGCCACGCAACCACTCGAGCAATTCAAAGGCAAGTGGGGCCGGTACCTCGATATCGACGGAGACGGAATTCCGTATCGGACGATAGCAGGCACGCATACTACCCGCGGAGCCTTCGTCACCCGCGGGTCGTCTCGTGACGAATATGGCGTTTATACCGAGGACGGCGATGCCTACCGCCGCAACGTCGACCGCCTGATGCAGAAGTGGCAAACCGCCAAAGAACTTGTTCCGCAGCCGGTTTTCTACAGCCCCGGTATGTCGCACGAGTCAGAACCGGGAGCCGTGGTAACAGGTCACGCGGATGGCGTCATATTTTTCGGCACCTCAACATACGCGGCCGAGGAAGCGATCGAAATGCTGGCCGCCGAAGGGATCACTGTCGACGCGATGCGGCCGCGAGCATTCCCGTTCGGAAAGGCATTCGTCGAATTTGTCGAAACTCACGAGCGGCTCTTTGTCATCGAACAGAACCGAGATGCCCAATTCAAAAGCCTGATGATGATCGAACTCGGAGTCGATGCGTCGAAATTGATTTCAGTTTTGAATTACGACGGCATGCCTATCACGGCCGATAATATTTATCGGCAGATAGCGGAACGCGTGCGGATCGGGTGGCGTTATAGTGCTGACGTCACAGCTGACGTCTCGAGAACCTGATACAGGAAATGTATGAAAAATCAATTTTGTGTTTTGAGCTGCGTCTTGCTTTGTGTGATGGGTGTTAGCGCTCAAAAAAAGACAGAAAAGGTTGTTATCGAGGCGGTGAAGCTCTTTTATGCCGATTTCAACGATGGTGCATTTGCGCGGGCCGATGAGTACACAACTTCTGACTGGAACCACATAAATCCGTTCGGAGGGCGCACTGTGGGTCGTGATGCCGTCCTTAGCGAAGTGCGCGCCGTGCATACGTCCTTTCTGAAAGGAGTCACCGACACGCCAGAGAGTTTCGATGTCAAGTTCTCATCGCCGAACGTAGCACTAGTGATCGTACCTAGCCGAATGAGTACCTTTACGACGCCGGATGGCGTCAAACACGAAAATGAACGAAATATCAGGACGTTTGTGGTAGTAAAACGAGAGAATAGATGGCGCATAATGCATGATCACAACACGATCATCGCAGGGCTGCTCTGATCTACAGAATGATTGGCATCATGAAAAAAGGAGCGATTTGAACCCTTGATAACAACAGGCTCTGCTCTGATATATGGAATTGTAAGAACTCGCCCCGTTGTAAGGCGGTAAATTATGAGTTACGTCAGATCTACGTTTCGTCACCCTGCATTTGCGAAGAACGAACTCCGCTACACGAGGAATTGAATATTATCTAGCCGCTGAACGGGTTCGATAGATTGAGTGTTAAAATGGAACCGATGAAAAACGAATACACAGCGGTCGTAAAGCAGGATGGCGATTCGTGGATCGGTTGGGTTGAGGAAGTTCCCGGTGTTAACTGTCAGGAAGCGACTCGCGACGAATTGTTGGAGAGTCTTCGAATAACCTTAGGTGAGGCTTTGGAGTTCAATCGAGCGGATGCCCGTCGGATGGCCGGTGTTGGATTTGAAGAAGCCCTGATCGCCGCATGAAGCGGCGCGACCTCACACGACACTTGAGCAAATATGGATGCGAGTTACTTCGGGAGGGTGGGAGCCACTCTTGGTGGCACAATACGTTGCAGAACCGACGCTCAGCAGTTCCCCGCCATACTGAGATCAACGACAAGCTGATACTCAAGATCTGTAAGGATTTAGGAATTCCGAAGCCATAACTCGTTTTGAATAGAGAGAACTTGGTTCAACAATGACATACGTACGATCCACATTTCGCCATCCCGCACTGCCGAAGAACGAACTCGGCTACACCGTTGATTATTACGAGGGCTCGCTGAGCACGTTGTGTGCCGGCTGTGGCCATGATTCGATCAACGCGGCGATCGTGCAGGCTTGTTGGGAGATGAACATCGAGCCGCACAAGGTGGCGAAGTTGTCGGGCATCGGGTGTTCGTCTAAGTCGCCGGCTTACTTCTTGTCGAATTCGCACGGATTCAACTCGGTGCACGGACGTATGCCGTCGGTGGCGACTGGAGCAAATCTGGCGAACAAAGACCTCGTTTACTTTGGCGTCTCGGGCGATGGTGATACGGCGTCGATCGGGATGGGACAGTTCGTCCACGTCGTCCGGCGGAACCTGAACATGGTCTACCTAGTGATGAACAACGGCTGCTACGGGCTGACGAAAGGTCAGGATTCCGCGACCGCCGATGCGGGTTCGAAGAGTAAGGCCGGTTCGGTGAATTTATTCGAGGCGATCGATCTTTCGTCATTGGCGATCGAGTTGGGCGCGACTTTCGTTGGGCAGAGCTTCTCTGGCGATAAGGAGCAACTTGTTCCGCTACTGAAAGCAGCCATGAAGCACAAAGGTTTTGCGTTCCTTAACGTGATCTCGCCGTGCGTCACCTTCAACAATAATCCTGGCTCGACGAAGTCGTATGACTACGTTCGCGAACACGTTCAGATCACTGGAACGATGGACTTTGCTCCGATGATGACTGAGATCACGACGACGTACGAGGCGGGATCACTCAACGATCTTGTGATGCACGACGGTACGACGATCCGTCTCCATAAGCTCCACAAGGATTGGGATCCGTTCGATCGTTTGTCGGCAGCAAACGCGATGCAGAAGGCGAAAGCCAGCGGCGAGATCCTAACTGGTCTTCTATACATGGACGAAAATTCCTCACCGCTACACGAGACCTTAGCTGTCAGCGAACGACCGCTCAATACACTTCCTCAAGCTGCACTGTGTCCTGGATCGTCCGCACTCGAAAAGCTAAATGCGAGCCTGCGCTAAATAGGTCAACTGCCGAGCGTGTCGGTCGTAAACTAAGTCGTCTGCTGTGCACACATCGATCTGGGCGAGTTCCGCACCAGAAAATTTAGAATCGGAGAATCACCTTGCAATATAGAAGATTTGGAAAGACTGGCTGGCAGGTCAGCGAGATCGGCTACGGAATGTGGGGAATGGTCGCGTGGTCGGGTTCAAACGACGACGAATCGATGACGTCGCTACAGCGAGCGGCTGACCTGGGATGCAATTTTTTCGACACGGCGTTTGCCTACGGAAACGGCCGAAGCGAAGGACTCGTCGGGAGATTGGTAAAGGCGAATCCGGAGCGAAAGCTTTACACCGCGACCAAAGTGCCGCCCAAAGATCTGCGCTGGCCGGCGGCCGCTGATTCGACACTGGACGACTGTTACCCGCCGGATCACATCGAGGAATATCTGCATAAGAGTCTTGCGAACGCCGGACTCGAATCGTTCGATCTGCTGCAGCTTCATACGTGGAACGACACCTGGGCGAAGGATGACCGCTGGGCAAAGAAATTCAGCGATCTTAAGTCGCAAGGACTAATAAAAGCTTGCGGGATTTCTCTAAATCGATGGGAGCCGTGGAACGGGATCGAGGCAGTAAAAAGCGACTTCATTGACTCGGTTCAGGTTATCTACAATATCTTCGACCAGAATCCCGAGGATGAACTTTTTCCTGCCTGCCGCGAGCACGACGTAGCGGTCATTGCACGTGTTCCCTTTGACGAAGGAACTCTCACCGGCACGATCACCAATGACTCGTCTTTCCCGGCGGACGACTGGAGAAGCACCTATTTCTCGCCGGAAAATCTTTCGGCGAGCGTCGCGCGTGTTGAGTCTCTGAAACCTCTAGTACCTGAAGATTCCACTTTGCCGGAAATGGCCCTTCGCTTCATTCTGAGCGAGCCGACGGTCAGTACCATAATTCCAGGGATGCGGAAGATAAAGAACGTCGAGGCGAATATCGCAGTCAGCGACGCCGGCCCGCTCCCAGATGGATCGGTTGAGAAGCTGCGCGATCACCGATGGGTCAGGAAGCCGGCTTCCTGGTCTAGTTAGTGTCATAACGCTCTCAGGAACTCCACGACTAAAATGTGATGGAACCCTTCTGTCGCATGGGGCGGCCCTTGCGCCGGCAACGTGTGTGTGTTATCAAGTTAACGTTAACATATTCTTCGCTTTCTCATGAGACACGATATCCGCAGAAAACCCGCAACGCTTAGCGACGTCGCTGCGACGGTTGGTGTTGCTCCGATGACCGTGTCTCGCGTGATCAGCGGCAACGGATACGTCAGCGAAGAAACGCGTGAAAAGGTGCTAGAGGCGGTGAAAAAGTTGAACTACCGCCGAAACGGGCTCGCTCGAAGCCTGAAGCGTCAGCAGACCGATACCGTCGGCCTCGTCATCGGGGATATCTCCAATCCGTTCTCAACCGAACTCGCGAATGCCGTGCGCAAAACCCTTTCAGCACGGGGTTACAACCTTTTCATTTGTATTAGCGAGCACAGTGCAAAAGAGGACATCACGGCTTTGGAAGCACTGGTCGACCACAACATCGACGGCATTGTCGTTGCCACGCGATCGAATAAGGAAGGCGACGAACGGCTGACGGAGATCGCGAACAGCGGCGTGCCCGTCGTGGTCGTCGGCCGCGATTTTCGGCACGAGGCCGTGGATTCCATTTCAGCTGATAACTTCAAAGGCGGTTTCGAAGCGACCCAGCATCTCATCGATCTCGGGCATAAGCGGATCGGATTCATCGGTGCCGCGTTTGAGGATCGGGGGCGGCTGAAGAGGCTGCAGGGATATATAAGCGCGCTCGGCAAGCATAAGATCTCGATCGACGAAAGGCTGATAACCGGGCGGCGCGGCTCGTCCACTGACACTCCGGGTTATTCCACCGAAGCGATCGGGTACGAGGGAATGAAGCGGCTTTTGTCGCTCCCGAAGCCGCCGACCGCAGTATTTGCCCGGAACGATTTCACGGCGGTGGGAGCTATGTCCGCAGCGAAAGAGGCAGGCCTCGCGATCCCGCAGGACCTTGCGATCGTTGGGTTTGACGACACTCCGCTCGCTCTCCATACTACGCCGCCGCTGACGACGGTTCGGCAGCCGATGAGGGTGCAGGGGCAGATCGCGGCGGAAATGCTGCTGCGTCGTATTTCGAACAAGGACGAAAGCGAAACCGAAGAACGGGTTCTCGACTGCGAATTGATAATTCGTGAATCGACCGTCGCGCAGCGATGATCCGGCGACCGTTAGCAGAACTTAATCCGTAGCTCGAATGGAAAATAGCAACATACAATCACGTCTTCCCGGTGAGGGCGGCGGGTTCAAGATCCGGGGACTTCGGTGGGTGATCATCGGGCTGGTCTTTTTCGCGACGCTGATCAACTACATCGACAGGTTGACGATCTCGGTGCTTGCTCCGGCGATCATGGAAACGTTCAAGCTGTCGAACACAGAATTTGGGGCGATCGCGACTTGGTTCCTATTTGCGTACACGATCAGCCAGAGCGCTTCCGGCAAACTGTACGACAAGATCGGGATCAAGAAAGGCTTTACGATATCGATCATCGTCTGGTCACTCGCGGGAATCGCGACTGCTTGGTCAAACGGCGTTCGCGC
>JAQSDP010000499.1 GCA_029945985.1 bacterium
CGTTTCTTGCTGAACCCGATTGGGGTCAGGTTGCGACCGGCTTTGTCACCCCGAACCTGAGCGGCGACACCGTTTATATCTTCACGCTTGTCGCGCTCATTGGAACTACGATCACGCCGTTCATGCAGGTCTACGTGCAGTCTGCGGTTGTCGAAAAACGTATGGACGAGGACGAACTCCACCTCGCACGTGCCGACGTCGTCGTTGGGACAGTCTTTGCGTGTCTCATCTCCGCATTCATTGTGATTTGTACCGCAGCGACGTTGAATGCCAACGGTATTTACGACGTCGACACCGCCGCTACAGCTGCCGAATCGCTAGTGCCGATAGCGGGTGAATATGCCAAATACCTGTTCGCAGTTGGCCTGCTCGGAGCGGCGATGCTCGCGATGGGAGTACTGCCGCTTGCTACCGCATTCTCGCTCAGCGAGGCTCTCGGATTTGAGAAGGGGATCTCGCGATCGTTTCGCGAGGCTCCTATATTCCTGGGGATATTTACGACCCTCCTCGTGATCGGCGGGGTAGTTGCGATGATCCCCGGCATTCCGCAAATTCCGCTGCTTCTGGTCACACAGTGCGTCAACGGTTTGCTGCTTCCCGTTATTCTGATCGCGATCGTAAAGCTCGCGAGCAATGAAGAAATTATGGGCAAACATCGCAACACGACCGCCTTCAACGTCGTCGCATGGGGTATCACCGCCGTTGTATCGACGCTATCGCTTCTATTGATTGGAAAGACGATTGTTGGTATGTTTTAGCACCAACGTATGGCGGCAGCCGATCTCTACAAAAAAGCCTTTTACTTCCTTATAGTTGCGGGCTCTGTCCTTCTCGCCCTCTTTATTCTCTCGCTGCTGGAAGACGCAGGACGGAATTACCTAGTCTCGGATTTTGGCTTCGATTTTGATTCGCGTGGACGCCTCGCACCACGGGCCGGACCCGATGCGCCGAACATGATGACCGTGACGGGTATCTCACTCATCGAGAACGTAATCCGCATATTCAAAGTGATTTTGTGGATGGTCTTCGTTGTCTCGCTGATCCGGCTGCTGACGAACATTTTGTTCGAGACGGTTTTGCGATCCGCCGCACAAACCGAGATCGCGACGCTGCTGCGGACAGTTCTTTCGATCGTCATCTACATTGTCGCGTTTTTCATAATCTTTCAGTCGCAGTACCCGCAGATCGAGCTTGCTCCGCTGTTCACCGGATCGGCTATCCTAGGTATCGTTGTCGGTTTAGCGTTGCAGGATACGCTCGGGAATCTTTTCGCCGGGCTCGCGCTCCAGGTCGATCATCCATTCGAGGTGGGTGACGTTATCGTGATGGCGAATCGCGGGCAGGGAGTAGTTGAGAGTGTATCGTGGCGAGGTGTGAGGATCCGCACATTTCAGAACAAGCTCCTCGTGATCAGCAACGCCGCACTCGGCAAAGAGACCATCGAGGTCGCTCCGCAATATAATCTTAACGCCCGCCTGGTTATGTTCAATACAACCTATTCCGCCTCTCCAGCGAAGACCGCGCAGGTGGTGCGTGAAGCTATCCGGCAGGTGGATAACGTGTCAACAAAGATGCGCCCGGTGATCAGAATACGCGATTTCGGCGAGAGCAGTTTGGATTGGGAGATCAAGTACTGGCCGGAGAATTACGCTAAGTTCAACGATACGGATGCGATGATCCGCCAGCGCATCTGGTACGCGTTCCAGCGGGAAGGCATCTCGTTCGCCTTTCCGACCCGAACGCACTATACGGCGGCCGGGCCTGAGACTCCTTCGATAGAAGAACAAGTTTCTACCACGGCTGAATATTTGGAGCGGGTGCCAATATTTGCTCCGCTTTCCGATGAAGAGACAGCGCAGCTTGCAAGATCGTCGATCAGGCGAGTGTACGCTCCGGGCGAGCTCATCGTAAGGAAAGGGCAGGAAGGAACTTCGATGTTCGTTATCATTCGCGGGTCGGTGAAGGTGCAGCTTCCGGACGCCGCCGGTCCGCGCACGATCAATCAGCTTGGGCCGAATGATTTCTTTGGCGAGATGAGCCTGCTCACAGGAGAGCCGCGAAGCGCCAACGTGGTAGCCGAGGAAGAGACGGACGTCATGCAGATACGTAAAGCCGCCGTGAAACCCATTTTCGAGGCAAATCCGGAGCTGCTTGAAACGATCAGTGCGATGATCGAGGAACGCCGCAAATTGCTCACTCAAGAACAATTCGAACAGACGATGCGGCCGACACGACCCGAGTCCGGGATGATGTCGGCGATAAGGAAATTCTTTGGTATCGGGGAATATTAACCGATGTTGCGATCGTATATATCGTGAAGTACGTCTGTGATCGGCTGGCGATTTGCGTACTCTTCTTCTTTTGAACCCTTCTTCGACTTCTTCTTTTTTCCGTCGTGATCGAGGTTCGCGGATTGCGAGAACGCCGCCTCGATGGTCGCGGGCTGAGGCGGAACTTCTTGATAGGAAGGCGCTTCAGTGTGCCGGTGTGGTTGGCTCTCGTTACCTTCGTCTGAGCCCGCCTCGAGGACGTGTCCGTCTGCACTGAACGGTTGCCCGGTCGCGAAGGCTGTTCGGCTGGCCTCGAGTAGCGATTGCCCGCGGATCTTCCGTACTCGCTCCAGTGATCGGACCGCGGAGGAAGTAAGCGGCGCGCCCGCCGGTTCGCGTTCGATCTTGCGGAGGACCTTTACATAGTTGCGAAGTTCGGGCGTCGGATAGACGTAGGAAAGCTCATCGGCGGAAGGATTTTCTACGACCGAGCCGAGATGATTTACGGCTGACTTGTGATCACCGATCTTGTTATAAAGTGCACCGAGAGCGAAGCGGACCAGCGGAGGTGCAGCGCTCATCCGGTGAACGATCTCTTCGCCTCGCGTGATCGCTTCGTGTATTTCAAAACCATACCAGCGGCGGTCGTCCGTACGAAGGATCTCGTTGGCTGAAAGATAGAATTCGAATATCTCGCGAGTCTCGTTACGGGGACCCGTCGAGAACATGCGGATCACGAAATATGCAAATATACCGAAAAAAAAGATCACAAAAACGGGAATATTCGTGACCACGAGCATCGAGGCTATGACAACGAGAGCGAGAGCGTACTGCCCTCTCTCCTTGATCGCAGTCGGGAGACTCTTCTGCAGTTTGTTTTCGCTCAAGCGTCCTTCCTTTCCTCGCTATCGACAACGGTATCGTCTACTTCATGGTCGTCTGCCTTAGCCTTAGTGCCATTCGTACCATTAGAACGATGCTCTTCCGGCTTGGCCGATTCTTGCTTTTGGGTCTCCGCCTTGAAGCCCAATTCGGCCAGGAAGTCCATCACTTTGTCGGCGATCTTATACGGCGAGTTAACGACGAAGTTCAGCGTCTCGGAGAGAGCGATGCTCTCCAACCTGACGAGCTCAGCCATCTTCTTCTCAAGCGGAAGATCTTCGAAACGCTTCCGATAATCCTCGGCCTGGTCCTTATCCTCTTTAACGGCAGTGGGTTTTTCTTTGGTCATTACAATTATTTCTCCGGGTCTTTCAATCTTCGCGTGACACGCGATCCGCCATTCTTCGTCGAGGTTCGCGACATTCTCGGCTCCCGTTTTTTCAGAGAGGAATTCGGCACCCTCGACGATCTGTACCTGACAAAAGTGTTCCGCAGTGGCTGGAACACAGTCAGCCTCGAATTTGACCCCAAACCGCTTAGCAGCGCCGGATAGATAGCTGCCGACCGCTACTAAACCCTCTGCGTTCTCACGCTCAAATCGAACTTCCGCATCATGCATAACGCTTAATTGCCTACCGATGACCTCACGCGAACCCTCGGCTGTGCACCTGATGGAGACGTATGTACGTCGCCGGTCTTCATCTGACATTCCGAGCACGTCCCCCACATTCTTAGGCTATGATGCGAAAGCCTGAACCCAAATTTGTCCGCCATTTGCTCCTGTAGAGTTTCAATCTCTTGTGAAACGAATTCAATAACCTTACCGCACTCGGCGCAGATCATGTGATCGTGATGCTCATGCTTGAAGTGGTGTTCGTAGTAGGTCTTGTTATCCCCAAAGCGAACTTCGCGGGCCAACCCAGCTTCGGTCAGCAGCTTGAGCGTTCGATAGACGGTCGTATGCCCGACAGAAGGATCTTGCTTCTGAACAAGCCAGTACAGATCTTCGCTGGTCAGGTGGTCCTCAGTGCGGAGGAAGATGTCCAGGATCAGATCGCGCTGGGCCGTCTTTCGCAATCCGGCTTTCTGGATGTGCTCCAGAAAGATCTCCTTCTCTTCTACGAACTCTTCCTTTTTCTTCACCATTAACGGCTAGTCTAACACCCGTTTTTGCGTTTCGCCATAGTAATCGCCGCGAGAAGTTCCGCCATGTGCTCGCCGCCAGCCAGTCGGACGGAGCGTTCCGCAAGATCGAGGTATATCGACCGGATCCGCTCATCGATCGTTCCTTCGAATGCATCGAGATGTCGTTCCAGTGCCGCGGCGTCGCCTCGAACAAATGGGCCCGTGAGGGCTTGCTTTGTGGAGCGAGCACGGAGATTCGAGACCGTGCTTTGGAGAAGCGGAAAAAGGATGCGGTGAGCCCGCTCGTGAGGCAGGCCGCACGCGGAAAGCATCTCGATAGCGGCATCGAAAAGTGCAGTAACATTTCCGCTCGCCATCACGGCCGCAGCATGGTAAAGAGGCTTGAATGAAGTTTCGATCGAGAAATGCTGGGCGCCCAGAACCTCCACCAGCTGCTTCGCCGGGTTGAGGGCCGTCGGTTCACCTTCGAGACAGAAATACGCTCCCGAGAAGTGTTCGGACCCGAGTTCGGCATCGCTTATTGCAATGAGCGGATGCATCGAACCAACTGCGACATCTCTCGATTCTTTTAAGTTCGAAAGCTCATCTGAGGACAACGATCCGCTGAGGTGAAGAACAACACGCGGCAGCCCCGTTGTCTTGGGAAGTGTCTCCGCGGTTGCCCGAATATCCTGATCAGCGGTCGCGATAATAAGAATTTCGGAGGGAATCGCATTAACGGATTCAAACCTGACCAGCTTTTGAGGATCGAACGACATTGCGACGGGTGGGTCGGTGCGATAGATCAAGTAATCGATCCGAACGCCGGCGCGGTCAAGGGCGATCGCAAGCGCACCACCTGCCCGGCCGAGTCCGACAATGGAAACTGTTTGCACGAGGCTAAAATACAGGCAGCGTCGACCAAAAGCAAAAGGCTCACGCCAGCGATAGAACGGCGGATTCGACGTCGGCTTCCGTCAGGAAGGGTTCGTTGTCGAGTTCGCCCATTCGGCCCGTTCGAGGATGCTTACGCCTTATGCACGAATTTGCGAGTCTGAACGCACGGGCGTGGTCGCTGCTCCATTTTTCAGGCCTCGTTCCTGAATGGACGAATCTTTCAACCTCTTGAAGAGCCGTTTTGAGATCCTCTTCCTTAGCCGAATCGCCGAGTGTCCCGATCTCGACAGCGACGGGCTGAAGAAATTCTCTCAGCCGTTCGAGAAGTTCGTCGATAGCGGAATAGAAGGCGGTCTTGACATCGCTGACGATAGACTCCCAGGACGTGCGTTCGGGCGTCTCGTAGCCACAGGCACAGCGGACCTCGATCTCAAGCAGTTCCTGCGTGTTTGCTGTGCAATCAAGCCGTCTTAGATTTGATCGTAGGCGGGAGACGTTAGCAGAAACCGAATGATTTGGGACCAGATCCGCAATGTTCTCGTAGAACCACCATTCCTCGCTCTCGAGCAAATCTGCGGCCTGCTGCTGCAGTGCGTGAGAACGCATAACTGAATCGTGACTCTCCACATAATGAGAAATGTAGGAGGACCGAAATGTCGAAAACGCGTAACCGACCTGCCTGTTTCGCTCGCGATCCGGAAAACTCCCGTACTCGGCCAATGCAGATAAAGTGTGGGCGCGCGCCGCCTCAAGCTTAGGATCTTCGGTCGATGCGGCGGTAAGAACGTATCTCTCGATCCTTCCGCGTTCGGCGAAACTCTCGAGATACACGCTTACCGTTTCGAGTTCGGCCTTGGCACGCTCAAACCGTTCCGGCTCATCCTGGAAAGTCTCGGAGATCCGCCCGAGGCATTCTTCTACGGAGCTTTGGCCATCGAGGTACTTACGCAGTAGTGACGCCGAAGCTCCCAACGTTCGCGAAGCGCGGGTGACCGATTTCCAGATAACCGTGTTCAGAGATTCTTCGGGAACCCCGTTGAAGTGTCCAAGAATCTTGGCCGAATCCCATTCAGCGAGCCACTGTTGTGCGCCTTCACGAAATTTCAGAAGGTCGCTATCGATCCCGATGTCAACAATGTCGGCCCGATTGGAAGAGCGCTTTGCCCACTGCGTGAGTTTCTCGATCGAGTAAGTCGAATCCTGAGGACGCGCAAGGCCGACTATGTCGTCCCAGATCATTCGAAGGTCGAGTGATCGCTGATTGATCCGGTCACCTTTTGAGGTAACGAATTCGATCATCCGCTGAGAAACCATGGCAGCCAAAATAAGCTGCTGTGCCTCGCGGACAATGCCGTTCGGCGGCTGTCGGAGTTCTTCATAGACAAGCTTCAGATCGGTTGACCCGCTCCCGGAGCGCTCAACGATCGCCTCGATCCGCTTGACGAGATCTAACGAGACAAGCTGTTCCTTACTTGACGGATAGTAGACACCCTCCGAGAGTTTTACGAGTCCGAGTGGAAGTGCAAAGGCCTGGGCAAGCTGCTGAACGTCGCCAAGCTTTTGCCGAGAGCCACTGTAGAGATCAGAGACGAGACTCGAGACCTCCCCAAGGCCAAGATTCTGAAAAAAGAATGGATGTTGCGGATACCGGGTCTCAAAAAGCGGTTCGAGCATGGTCGAAAAGAGGATCGAGAGAGTCGGCGCGGTTCTCGCTTCGTCCGAAAGATTGTAGTCAAAGCCGTCGATGATCATTCGGCCATCTTCGAAAAATGCCCGGCTGATGGTGCGGTCGAGTACAAGCAAATGCGAGTGAAATGCGCCGCGAACTTGATCGGGAAACTGCGCACGGATCGCGACATCGTTCTGGAGAACGTGGAACCGCTTGATCGCGTCGCGCTCGTCCGGCGTAAGTTCGGCCGCATGCCATATGGCGTTCGGGATCTCACCCGACTGCCGAGAGATCGCCTGCTCGCTTGAGGTGAGATCTATCAGAACTTCCCAATCGTGGTGGTCGTCGTTAGCGTAGCCATCGGCAAGGCCTTGCCAAATCACACGTCCTCGCCGATTGCCTCCGCGCCATATCAGGCTTGCTTCGCTGACGGCCTTTCGTGTTCCTTCGGGACCGAAGAAAAGGCTGTCGCTAAAGCGATCGTGGAAAAGCCGTTGAAGAGCCTCGTTGATCGCTGAATCGTCGATCAACGCCGCGGCCGAATCTAGAGCCTCATTAAGCCCGTCATTGCCGCTGACGCACAGTCCGTAGCGAACTTCCCTGCCTTCCTCAGCGTAGACCCTAACTTCGTCAGGCATCGCCGCAGCGAACATTCGGATGATCTCTTCGACGGTCTTATTCGCCTTCTTCGGGTCGCTTTCATCGAAGATCAGCGTGCCCGAACTGATCTCGCCGGCTGTCGTGCCCTGACCCTCGAGTGAGAGGATCAATAGAGCCTTCAGGACAAGCTTCGCCTGCAGCCTCTGCATCACCGGTATACGGGCGACCACATCCGAGTTCAACCGGTCATAGGTGTCGAACGTTTCTCTAAGGTCTTCGACCTTTCGCAGCTCGTTCTCGGCACTGTCGAAAACCTCGTCGAGCGCTATCAGAGAGTTTGCGGGGCGCCCGAGGATACGCTCGCCGGCGTCGGAGGCAAATGACAGCAGAGCGAAGTCGTTCACGTAAAGCCGGATGAACGGCGCCACGTCCAGGATCGCCGGATGCAGCGGATAAAGCGAAGCGAACCTTTGCTCACTCCAACGAAACGTCGGCATCACCTCGCGGAAATACTCGTAAACGTCATGCAGGACGGGCCGAAGTGCCTGCTTTTTCGGAAAGACGAAAGAGTCGACGACCTTGTAAAGATGTTCCTGATCCAAGTAATCGATCGAAAAGGAGCGAACGATCGCCGCGTTTGATCCGTCAGCTCCCGCGATATCGTCGTCGAGAGCGACTCCGACAAATCCGCCGGCGGCGCTGACCGCTTCAGCGAGTTCGGCGAGAAAGGCTCCATCGTCTCGTGTGACGCGTGATGAGCGTTCCATCGCGGTATCTACAAGAACGAGGAACGGCATGTCGCCGGCTCTGGCACGAGCAAGTGCGACGACGTCGAACAAGCGTTCGGGGAGATCCGCGTCGTCGAGGTCGAAGGCCTTGCCAACTGCGTACTTCAACTCATGGAGCAAACTCGGACGCGTGCCTCGCTTCACCATGAGACATGGATATCTGCGTCGCAGTAGCGCCTGAGCAGCCGAAGACACGTGAGGATCCGAGATCTTTGTTCTTAGCTCTGTGTACCCGACGATAGCGGCTAGAGTTGCGAGAAAATGACTCTTTCCCACTCCTCGATATCCTGCAAGCGCGAGTGACGAGCCCTGCCCGCCCTGGAGCCGCACGATCTGGTCGAGCCATTTCGCCATTAGTTCCGAAGTGGCATCGGTAAATCGGTATGCTGAAAGAGTGGCCGCGGCATCGTCGCTGAAGTCTCGTAAGCTCTGAAACTTACGGACATCCACAATATCCTTGACCTTTTCGTTAATACGTTTCATCTAGACTGGGCGATAATTCCCGAATCTGATCGGAGTTTAATTGGTGGTGTGCGAACGCGAAAGATGATAAGTTCGGCAGGGATGCCAAATCTTCTATAGAATTCTAGCATTTAACGGTGTTTTGCAACAACAGTTTTTAGCTGACGGTAGAAATGTAGCCGTTTAAGGCAAGATTCGGTGTGACATTCGCAACTTTTAGGTCGATTTCTGCATCAAAACGTTCGTTGAATCATCAAGCGACTGCTTATATCATTGAACTATCTGAACCGATTCAGTCCGGGAGGCCAAAGGTGAAGTTTCCACTCGTGCATAGGTCCATTGCTTCGTTCTCGTTCGTTGTCTTCTCTTTCATTGCGTTCGTCATTGTTCCAAATGGCGTTTATGGACAGACGAAGGAAGATAAGTCCGCCGCGAAAGCTGGTGACAAGACTGAGAAGGGAGTCCAAAAAGAACAAACGAACGCGAAAGGTCTTTCTCCAAAGGAAGACCCGACGCAGATCGGTAAGCGCAAAATAAACTCTGGGTCGGATAAGTTCTTTGGTTGGCTTGGCGGCTCCCAAGACAAGGAGATAGCAATGGGTCGTCGGCTGGCGATGGAGGTCGAGCAGCAGGCCAAGATGGTTGAAGACCCGATCGTCACCGAATACGTGAACCGTGTCGGCCAGAACGTTGTGCTCAACTCAGACGCAAAGGTTCCGTTCACGATCAAGGTAATCGACAGTGACGAGGTCAACGCATTTGCTCTACCCGGCGGATTTTTCTTTGTAAACAAGGGTCTCCTTCTCGCTGCAGACAACGAAGCGGAACTCGCGGGCGTTATGGCTCACGAGATCGCACACGTTGCGGCCCGCCACGCAATGGAGAATCAGGGCAAAGGAACGCTCATCAACTATGGGGCTCTTGCCGGCATCATCTTTGGCGGCCCCATCGTGAGTACGGTTTTGCAAAACGGCGGCGGCATCCTTGCCGGTCTTGCAGGCCTGAAGTTTACTCGAGGGGCCGAGGTA